>JAGQIY010001329.1 GCA_020430865.1 Myxococcales bacterium | reverse complement strand
TCCTGACCTGTGCGCTGTCGTGGATCCCGTGCGTGCTGCTGGGTCAAGTTTGGACGCGAGATGTGCCCCAGCCGCTACGCTTCCTCATCGTTTCAATCATCTACGGCGTATCCATGGGCTGGCAGCCGCTGCTCGCGGTATGGATCGTCAGACGCTTTGTCGATCGTGGGTGGCTCGACGATGTCCTGACGACGGCCCGTTCGCCGTACTTCGTACTCGCCGCGATCGCACCTCCGGTGCTCGCTGGAACCGCAATGGGGATCGCGCTAGTCGCGGGGCAACGCAATCTAGTCGGCACTAAGGACGTTGCTCCTCTCCCCCAGGCCGGAACCCTGGATGGCACGCTGCTAGTGCTCGCGTGTATGTGCGCCGCGCTGACCACCCTGTGGATTCAGGCGCTAGCAGAAGAAGTCGCGTGGCGCGGCTACTACTTGACCAGGAGCATGCAGCGCTTCGGCCCACTTCGCGGGCTCGCCCTCCACGGAGCAGTCTGGGGCCTGTGGTACGCCCCGTGCTTCCTCGCGGCAAACGGAGCGGCGCTGACCTTGACTTCCGCGCTAAGGTGTCTGGCGTTCGTCCTCACTTGCATGCTGCTCGGGGCCCTGTTGGGCTGGCTGCGCCTCGCCTCGACGAGCGTCCTCCCAACCACACTGGCAAACAGCGCATTGACGGTCACAGCTGGTCTGCCCCTGCTGCTCCACGGAGAAGATCCTGGTGTGCGCGGCGCGGTGTACGGGCCTGCCGGTTGGGCGCCAATGTTGCTGATCCTCGGCGTGATCCTATTATCGAGATACCGACGCGCAATCCGCGTCCCGCGTCGACGTGAGCCCACCCCTTGGCTGCTCTGGATGATCACGGAGGGAAAGCACACGAGCAACCACCTGCACTGACCGCTTCAAGCTGGGAATCGTCATCCGTTCCTTCCACGACGGGTCACGAATCATTCGAAGTTTTGCTACGTGCACGGAATGACGCCAACGTTGGGAGGAGCGATGCCCGATAGTGGATTGTGAGGCCCACCGCGAGCACACCGTAGGAGCCCGCGAGCCATAGCCTCACGCTTTCCTGCGGAAAGAAGAACTGCGCGATGAAGGTACCAAACAGGAGCACCGCCTCCCGAGTGCGCAATCGCAGGTTCAGCAACAGCGCGACGGCGAAGAGGGCCTGTCCCGCGGTCAGAAGGAACTCCTCGTTCTGCCTCGGGTCGAGGTGCAGCGTGAGTCCGCCGCCACCCACCGCGTAGGCGAGCGGTAGACTGCCCACTAATAGGGTCCACTGATTGACCTTGGACGACAGCAACGTGCCTAGAGCCGTCTCATCATCTCCGCGCGAAGCGAGGATCCCAGCCACGATGAGCTCCGGCGCTTCCGAAGACAGCGGAGCTAGCCACTGCACCAACAGGAACTCATCGAGTCCGAGGCTCCGTCCACCCTCGACGAGTCCATCCGCAAACGGCTTCGCAGCTAGGCCGATCAGCGCGGCCGCGGTCACGAACAGCCCAACCACCGTGCCTCGCCGCATGCCCGTCGGGAGCTCCGCAAGGACGGCGGGCAGCCCGTGCAGTTCAGGCTCCTCGTTCTCTTGGTGTGACGTTCGCCACAGGTACCCTGCAAACAACGCCAGCAAGATCACGGCATCCGTCAAACTCAGGTGAGACTTCAGGGGGATAGTGATGGCGTACACGCCGGCGACGAGCAGGAAGCCCAGCTCCAGGCGGCGGCGTGGGTGCAGCACCACGGGCCGTACGCTTTCCTTTCGCTTGCGCAGACCGAGCGCAAACAACAGGACGACGAGTGGCCAGCCAACGCCAATCAGGAGTCGATTGCTCCCCGTCATGTTCGCTGCCGCGTACGCTGCGTACTCAGGTCGTGTGCCCGCGGAGTATGCGAAGTAAAGATCAACCGCGTATTCAGGCAGAACGGCGATCAACGCGAGGATGGCCGTCGCGAAGCTCGCGGAGATGTCGACTTGAGCGACCTCCGCGGCCCACGCGAGTAGGAACGATGCCGCAACCACAGCCGCGCCAAACACCAGAACGCTCGGCAATGGTGGGAGGTGCGAGCCGGAGAGCCTCACCCAAAGACTGGGCAAGGCCACGGCGACGGCCAGTGCGATTTTCCACGACTGTTTGGGCATTCGGCTACTCCTCGGAAGGCCGAATGTCCTGCTTGGGAAGGGATACAAGACATTCGGCCAGGCTTTTTTCCCTGGTCGAAGGTCTCGTTCGCCTCGTTGAGGTGAAGGACCGGGCGCGTAGCGCCAGTGTGTCGATCCTCCTCGTCACTGATGTGACGGAACTACTCCCCTTGCGGTGAGTTGCTTTGTACGTCCCAGGCGGGCCTAGCGCAAGGCGCGAGTGCGTCTGGGGCGGAGGATGCCTGAACTGTCCAGCTCCCGTGGCGCCGGTACGGAGCGCTCAGCCGATGTTGGTGGTTCCGCGAGCCGCTTCGCGTGTGGCGTAGAATTCCACGCGGCCACACTGAACGCAGCGATAGGCGTCGAGAGCAAGCGGCGTTTCACCAGTCGTGTCGATCCCCCCGCCGCTGAGCTTGGCGATTATGCCCTTGCGGCGACGCAACACACCCCGAACCCAAACGGTTGCCCAAATCAGTGGCGGACGGACTTGTTCGCCAGCATCAGGAATGTAGCCCGCCTCGAGCTCGCCACCACACGCCGCACATTTCCTTTTGATCGGCTTAGTCATCGTCGTCGGGTCTACCTCGAAACATGATTCGCTCCACTCGCCAAACTAGCCTAGCCACTGGTAACTAGCGGCAAACTCAGGTGGACCCTGTATCGAACCGAGACGCCTGCTGAAGTCACGCTCTGTGTTGACCCCCGTTGCTCAGTCACTCATCTTCGCAGAGCGGCGCCTCGAAGGCCCCGACCTGGGGACCGGGAGCAAAGCAACACTTCGTGGCGCCGCACTTCTTCTACTCAGGCGCTGGATTGCCATGCAGCAACTGCGCGGCCTCGCGTCCTTCGGTTCCAAACAATGTCCGAACCCGCAGGTCTCGCTGAGGGAACGGGATCTCAATCCCATGCGCGGCGAGCGCCGTGTCGAGTTCCCACAGGTACGCCGCAAGCACAGCGGTGTAGCGGCGAGCCCCCTGTTCATTGAGCCACACGACGAGCAGGAAGTTGAGCGAGCTGTCGCCGAAGCCGACTAGCCAGACCTCCGGCACGCGTTCGCTGTCGCCCACCAGTGTGAAACGCACGCGAGCCGCAGCTTCGAGGGCTGCCTTCTTGACCAGGTCCTTGTCGGTTCCGTACGCCACGCCGAACGGCACCCGAACGCGACGGAGATTCGAGCCATACGTCCAGTTCACCACGCGCTTGGTGATGAAGTCGGAGTTCGGCACCAGCAAGTCGATGTTGTCGTTGGTGGTGATCCGCGTGAAACGAATGTCGATGGCCTTCACGGTTCCGCGGACGTCGCCATCCAGCTCCACGAAATCCCCGACCTTCAGGGACCGATCGAACAAGAGAATCAGACCAGAAACGAAGTTGTTGAATATCGCCTGCAGTCCAAACCCGAGCCCGACGCCCAACGCGCCCGCAAAGACTGAGAATCTCCCGATGGGGACTCCGGCAACATCGAGCGCCAGCCAAACCCCACCTGCCAGCAAGAGGTAGTTCACAACGCGAGACACCGTGTACAGAGCGGCTTGGTTCACGTCGTGGTGTCGCGCGGCGAAGCGGGCCAGCGCGCGTCGGATGACGAGTGAGATCCCCCCGACGATAGCGACGACCAGCAAGGCCATCAGCAGGCTCCCTACGGTCACGGTTACGCCCGACGCGTGGAGGAGAGGAAAGTCCAGAAGCGGTTGTACGTCGATCCAAGCTTCGCGCATCTCGAACCCGAGGATCTTGAACCGACGGGCTCCACGCAAGGCGATTCGCGCCGCGTCTGATAGGGTCCGTGGGATGACTGCGAAGCGCCGAGACCGAAGCGAAGTTCCCAACCAGCAGGCTTCCCGGAACGACACCGCAGTAGCCCGAGGCGAACCGCCGGAGGAAACTCAGGCCCCCACAGTGGGTGTAGCCGAACGTGCAAGGAAGGCCGCGGGGATCCCCGCCATTGTTCAGACGATGAAGTATGGCCTACGAGCGATGGGATTCGATCGCTCGCTGCGAGCTTTCCTCAAGGTAAATCAGGAGGACGGCTTCGACTGCCAGAGCTGCGCATGGCCCAGCCCGGATCGCCACCGAAAGGTTGCCGAGTTTTGTGAGAACGGTGCGAAGGCAATCGCGGACGAGCTCACCCGCGATACGGTCACTCCCGATTTCTTCTCTCAGCACTCCGTCGAAAGCCTGATCCAACAGTCCGATTTCTGGCTGAACAAACAGGGGCGCCTCACCCACCCGATGATCAAACGCAAGGGAGCGAGCCACTTCGAGCCCATAAGCTGGAACGCAGCATTTTCTCAAATCGGAGCCAGTCTCAAGGCCCTTGAAGATCCTAACCAAGCCATCTTCTACACCTCTGGAAAGACAGTCAACGAGGCGGCGTTCTTATTCCAATTGCTTGCGCGGCAACTGGGCACCAACAACCTGCCCGACTGCTCCAACATGTGCCACGAAACCAGCGGCACAGCGCTCACGGAAACGATTGGCATCGGCAAGGGCACGGTCACGCTCGAGGACTTCGACTCCTGCGACACCATCGTGATCATCGGGAACAATCCCGGCACGAATCACCCACGCATGCTCACGACGCTGGAAGCGGCCAAGCAGCGGGGAGCGACGATCATTGCTATCAACCCGATGCCTGAGACAGGCCTGATGCGGGTCATCAATCCCAACCCGCAGGACTACTCCAACCCGCTCAAGCTCCCCGTGGCACTGCTTGGGAAAGGCACGCCGCTGACAGACTTGCATGTCCCAGTTCGAGTCAATGGTGACACCGCACTGATGCAGGGCATTCTCAAGGCGCTGCTAGCGGCCGAGGCGAAAGCCCCAGGGTCGGTCGTCGATCATGGTTTCATCCGAGAGCACGCCCACGGGTGGGAGTCCTTGGTCGAAAACGTGGAGGCGACTTCGTGGGACGACATCGTCGAGAACAGCGGCGTCGATCAAGCAATGATCGAAGAGGTCGCTGCGATCATCGGGCGCGGAAAGCGAATGATCATTCTGTGGTGTCTCGGCCTCACTCAACATCCCAACGGCTCCGACAACGTGAGGCAAGTGATCAACCTGCTCCTCCTCGGCGGTCACATGGGCAGGCCAGGAGCGGGCGCGTGCTGCGTGCGAGGGCACAGCAACGTGCAAGGCGATCGCACCATGGGGATCTGGGAGCGCCCCCCTGAAGACTTCCTGTCGGCTCTCGACGCTGAGATGGGGATAAAAGCACCCCGCAAGGCGGGGTACGACGCGGTGCGCTCCCTCCACGCTCTCCACGAGGGACGCGCAAAGGTGTTCTTCGCAATCAGCGGCAACCTACTGGCCGCTGCGCCAGACACTCATTTCACCACGGAAGCATTCAAACGCTGCCCCCTCGTCGTACACGTCTCGACCAAACTCCATCGAGGGCATCTGCTGGGCGGCGAAGAAGCGTTGATCCTCCCGTGCCTCGGGCGGGCGGAGCGCGTCTTTCACCACGGCAAGCAGCAGCTTTCGAGCGCCGAGGATTCGATGGGGATCGTCAACCCGACTCGGGGAGACGAGGAACCCATCGCCAACAGCCTACTCAACGACACAGAGATCATCGTGCGTGTGGCGCAAGCAACATTCGGTCCGGGCGGACCCGTCGATTGGGAATCGCTGCTCGACCATGATCGCGTTCGAGATCACATCTCGCGCATCATTCCGGGCTTCGAGGACTTCGACGCCCGATTGCGACGGGGCTTCTTTTACCTGCCCAATGCTGCAAAGGAACGAACGTTCAACACTCAGACCGGCAAGGCCCAGTTCACGGCTTGTCCACTCCCCAAGCACGACCTTCAGCCTGGCGAGCTGATCATGACCACGGTACGCAGCCAC
>JAGQIY010001328.1 GCA_020430865.1 Myxococcales bacterium | reverse complement strand
TATGCTGCGGCGAAGACCATGCTGTACTTCGAGCCAGATCGCGTCAAGCAACGGGTGGGGAACAGCGCGGCAATCAAGCACTACCTGCAGCTGGTTCACGCGCATCAGATCTCGAGCATCCTGCCCATCACCAGCATGCAGGAGCTAGAGGACGCGAAGGGACTCCTCGATGGGAGCCTCTTCACTGCTGCCGCAGGCTATCGCGGCGCCGGCGCCGGTGTGGGCAGCAGCGTGGTTGCGCTCGGGTCCTACGGCGACCTGGGGACTCCCTCGAAGCCGCAGGTGCAGCTCGTGGGTCAGCTGGTCGAGCGCCTCGAACAGCTGGGTGTGCGTGACGACCCAGGAGAGCGCGACGTCTTCCTGTATGCGATAGACGAGCAGTGCGAGAGCCCGCGGGGCAAGGAGTGGAGAGCGGCTCTTGCTGCGAGCTCCGATCCTCGACTGCGCAAGCTCCGAGTCGGCCACACCTGCAGCGAGCCACCCAGGACCCAGGCCGTGGACCTCGTGATCATGTTCGCGAGCGAGTACTCCGCCGAAGCCCAGGAGCAGGCGAAGGCGCTCGGGAAGCGGCTCTGGATCTACAACGGAGTGCTGCCTCAGACTGGAAGTTTCCTCACGGATTCGTGGCCGACGTCGCTGCGTGCCAACGGTTGGATTCAGGCGCGCTACGGCATCGAACGCTGGTTCTACTGGGAGTCGACCTTCTGGCACGACGGCAACCAAGGGGGACATGGTCCTTACGACCCGTTCGCCACTTCGGAGACCTTCCACAACCAGCACGGCGATCACTGCAACGGCGACGGGATGCTGGTGTACCCCGGTCGCCAGAAGGACTACCCCGCGCATGACCTGGGCTTTGATGGCGTGCTTGCGTCGTTTCGTCTCAAGCAGTGGCGTCGTGGCATCCAGGACGCCGGCTACATCCAGCTGGCGAAGGCCAAGCATGCCGCGGAGACACAGGAGATTGTCGAGGAACGTATCCCCGCCGCGCTGAAGTCCGTGAGCGGCGAGAAGCGTCCGCGCTGGGAAACGGGCGCCGAGGGGTGGGAGGCCGCGCGCCGTCGACTGTTCGAGCTGATCAGCAGACCCTGAGGCGCTGGCTTCCCGGGCGCGCTGCGCCTGCGGGCGGGAACCGGGCCCGCGCGGCCTCGCCGTCTCAGTCGTAGCGTCCGTTCATCAGCACCGTGCCGAGGATGTTGGCCGGTGCCAGATGCTCCTGGGTGCGGATCAAGCGCCCGCCGGTCGTGATGCCTGCCATTGCCGTGAGGATTACACCATCGGTGGTGTCTTCGATGATGTTGACGTCCGCCGTTCCCAGCGCGCCGGGGCAGTCCACGATGATGTGAGCATAGGGCGCTTCCTTGAGCTCAGCCATTGCCGCGCGGAAGGCTGGCGCGTTGAGCAGCCAGGTGCCCTTGGAGCGCGGGTGCACGGCGAGCACGTGGAGGTTGTCGAAGAACGCCGCCACGACTCGCCAGGGCTCTCCAGGTAGGTCGAGGTAGCGCACCATCTGCTCGCCGAAGCAGTTGGGAGGAGCGAAGCCCAGCGCCTCGCCGACGCGGGGAGTCCGCAGGTTGGCCTCCACCAGCAACACCTTGTCGCGTCCGTGCTCGGCCAGAGCCATCGCCAGATTGATGGCCAGCGTGGTCTTGCCTTCGTCCCTCCCCGGACTCGAGATGGCGATGGTGCGAGGGTTGTCCACGCCCTTGAGGCGGTGCGCGAGCACGCGAAAGCTCGCCGCGAGCTTCGAGTCGGGCGCAGTGACGAACGGCAGCACTCCGCGCTTCTGGGGCGGCTGATTGTGGGTCGCGACGACGACCACGTTGCGGCCCGCGGGCACGCTCAGGCTCTGCGGAGCCTGGCTCATGGGTGGTGTCGGCGGGTAGCTGCTGCCCGGGCCATGGGCAGGGATCTGCGAGTCGGACATCAGGAGTTCGCCTTGGAATTATCCGCAGGGATTACGTGGGCGATGGGGCCCAGGTCCAGATTGCGTATGTCGAGCTCGTCGTAGACGCGGTCGTCGAGAAAGGCCAGAGCCACCGCCGCGAGCGCGCCGAGCACCATCAGGGCAGCGAAGCCGGCGGCGCCGGTGCGCTTTGCCCCACGGCGAGTCGGTCGCTTGGGCTCGTAGGCTTCGTCGATCACCACGACTTGACTCCCGCCTCCACTGGTCTCGACCTTGGCGACGATGGAGGCGCGGAACAGCTGGCGCTCGATGGCCTCGTTGCGATCTCGCGCGGCGTTCACGTCTCGGTTGAGCGCGGTCCACTCCGTTTCCAGCGCCACGATGCTGTTGCTCTCGCTCGTGGTCTCTGCGTCGGGCTCGACGTTCTTCGTCGCGTCGCTGCCCCCGCGTACGGCGCGAGCGAGCGCCGCCTCGACCTGGGTCAGCTACTTCTTGAGCTTCGCGATGTCTTCCTTGGTCGTGGGGGGAGGCGCCGCGGTTGGCTTCGGCGCGATGGTCTTGGCGTTGGCCTTGGCGCTCGCCAGTTGACCGAGCGCAGCGTTGAGCTGTGCTTGAGCGGCGACCACGTCGGGGTGCTTGGCGGTGTAGCGCGACTGCTTGTCCGCGAGGTTCT
>JAGQIY010001327.1 GCA_020430865.1 Myxococcales bacterium | reverse complement strand
GCTTCGCTACGCTTCGCTCGGCCGCTCATCCCGACAGACTGGCACGACGTCGTGGCAGGGTAACGACGAACTGGGCGCCGTGTGGCTGGTTGTCCCGGATTTCGATGCGGCCATCGTGGGCGTCCACGAGGCGCTTCACGATCGACAACCCGAGCCCCGTGCCACCTGCCTCGCGGGTCGAGCTCCCGTCCACTTGATAGAAGGCGTCGAACACCCGCGCCTTCTCGTGATCCGGGATGCCGATTCCGCTGTCCGTGACCGTCAGTTCGACGGCGGGTCGCTTGTTGCTGAACAGCACCATCCCGCCACCCTCGCCGTCGTCGTTGTCCGCGTCCATGAAGGTACCGTCCGCAGACAGCTCGACCGTGCCCCCCTCCGGGGTGAACTTGATGGCATTCTCCGTGAGGTTGAGCAGGACCTGACGCAGACGCTCGGGATCCGCCCAGATGCCAGGCAAGCCGAGGGAGTCTCGAGCCACCAGATTGACGCCCTTTTTCCGCGCGGTAGGTTGAAGGGTGCTCGCGACGTCCTGGAGCAACGGCTCGATCTCGATCTCACGTCGATTGAGGCTCATGGTGCCGCTCTCGAGCTTCGAGAGATCGAGCAGGCCCATGATCAGCTCCAGCAGCTGCTCTCCCTTGTCGTGGATGGTGGTGACGAACTCCTTCTGTTCGTCATTCATGTCGCCCGCGATCCCTTCGGAGAGCATCTCGCTGTAGCCAATGATCGAGGTCAGAGGTGTGCGCAGCTCGTGAGACACCGTCGCCAGGAAGTTGCTCTTCAAGCGATCGAGCTCCTTCAGCCGGTTGTACGCCTCTTGCAGCTTGGAGTTCTTCTCCTGCAGCTCGCGAAAGCTCTCTCGCACGCTGGCGAGGTGCATGTTGGTCGTCAGGAGAGCCTTGTGTCCGCTGAACAGGATCAGGTCCAGCGCGCCCTTGAGGTGCCGCGCGATGTGACTGACGGTGTCGTGTCCCGCCAGGGGCAGCTGCCCGAGCAACGGCTTGAGCTTGGCGATGTCGAGCCCCGCGTCGAGGTCGAGCAGCGAGCGTGGCACCTCGCGGTGTTCTGGCGAGCGAAACGGCCCGAGGATCAAGCGACCGATCTGACGCCCGTCGTACTGGATCGCGAACACCTGATACACCGCGCCGGTGATGCACGGTTGGCTGATCTCGCCGTCGACCTTGGGGTCGATGCTCTTCACGCGTTGAACCAGGCCGAGTAGCGCCTCGCGAGAGCCGCGAAACTCATTCAGATAGGCGTAGATCGCGGGCTGCTCCGCGACGTCGCTGAGCAAGACGCCGTCCTCGCTGTAGATGCGAAGAGGAATCCGAAACAGCTCGTAGAAGCTGTGAACCATCTCGCGCAGCGCCCCGCGATCGACGAGGTCCTCGAGGTTGAGCTTCGACTCGAGGGTGAGCTCGTCGAGGCTGCGCTCGCTAGCCTGAGTGCTCATCCCTCGTCCTCCACCGGACGCAACACGTCCAGCGCGCCGCCAACCGCAGCGCTGAGGACCTCGCTCACTGGCTTCCGCATACCGAGCTTCTGGTTCACCTCTTCGAGCAACCCCTGAGTGCTGATGCCGAACTTCCCGGTCAGATCGTGCTCGGCGTCGAGGTGACTCATGGTGAGGTGCAAGAGCCCGATGAAGCTCTCCACCACGCCTTCCCCCCGCGTCGCTACTGCGAGGTAGACCGGCTCGCGTCCCTGGGCAGCGAGCTTCGCGATCTCCTCGTCGCTACGGATGTTCT
>JAGQIY010001326.1 GCA_020430865.1 Myxococcales bacterium | reverse complement strand
TGATCTCGCGATCTTCCGGGCTGTTCTCGGGGACGTTCGCGTCGAGCAGGATCAGCTTCACGCGGCCGACCTGAACCTGCCAGAGCCCGAGCTTCACCATGCGTCCCGGAAACTCGACGTCGACGCTCAGCTGGTTGCCATCATCCCCCAGCACGCGGCGCAGCGGGAGATTGTACAGATCGAGATCCGGGCTGTAGTCGTGCTGCATCCCGGCACGATCGATCTGCTGCTGGGTGTAGCCTCGGCTGTACAGCAAGCCCAAACCCGTGAGCGGGATCCCCAACCCCGACGCGCTCTTCATGTGATCGCCCGCCAGGATCCCGAGGCCTCCGGAGTAGTTGCGAAAACACTCCGCGAGGCCGAACTCGGCGCAAAAGTAGGCGATCCGGCACCAGTCGACGTTCGGATGCCGCGCCTCGAACCAGCCCGGAGGCATCGAGTGCTGGGTCAAGTGACGCAGCACCGTCTCCAGCATCAAGAGGTAGGACTCGTCCGTCGCCAGTTGCTCGAGTCGCTCTTGCGAGCAGCGCCGGAGCAACAACAGCGGGTTGTGCTTCGTCGAGTGCCAGAGCTTCGGGTCGATGCGGGCAAACAGGTCCAGCGACTCGTGATGCCAGCTCCAGCCCAGGTTCTGGGCGATCTCGAGCAGCGGGAGCAGCGGCTCGGGCAAGGCGGGGACAGACTCGAAACGACGCACGCGAAAAGGAGTGAAGGAGAACATATCTCACACGTTACGAACGGTCGCTGCAGACGGGGCCCAGGACAGCCCGCCCATCATGCCCGGCTACCCACCCAAGGCAAGCGCAGAACTCGCGCTCGCAACCGGCGCCACGGATTGTTTCGCAGGAGTGTCTCACCAAGGGCTCCGTACTGTTCGTTTGACAGGTGCAAGTTCGCCTGTCTCACGTTGCGCCCCATGACGCAGCCCCCGCCTCCGTTGTGTCTGTTCCTGCTCGGCGGCGGCGGTGGACAACCTGAGCGCGCTCACGCCACTGCTGCATGCGGCACGGGATACCGGCGAGCTACTCCCGCTCTGCATCGCCTGTGTCGAGGTGCCCCCCCCTTCTGCTTCCACCTCGACGACCCGAAGCCCGGCTGAGCTACGAGTCGCGGTCGCCCTGGACGCGTCGCGTCTCCTCGAGGAAGCTCTGTCGCTCTCGCCTCGCCAAGGTCTCGTGCAAGATAGCACGCTGACTGCTGGAGATCGCAGTTTTTCCAGGAGCCTGCTGGTCCGCTTCGGCTCTATAGTGAGCCAGGCGATTCATGGGGGCTTCGAGACGCACAGGCCGGCTAGCGAGCCGATGGTCACGCAGCTCGCTGCAGCTGTGCTCAGGGTTGCTCCTGCTGGGCCTGACGAGTGTTGCTCACGCGCAGCCCACGCCGGCACCGCCAGCGCCGACTCCCGCCAGCTCCACAGCGCCTCCCGGCGCCCCACCGGAGACCCCTCCCCCCAAACCCGAGCCGGACAAGGATCCCGAAGGAAACGACTTCCCGCGCTCGGGGTCTCAACCCGGCACCCCGCTACGCAGCTACGAGGATCGCGAGCAGAGCCCCGCGGTTCCGGCGGACGAGGCGCGTGGTTTCCGTGAGAAACCAGGTTGGGAGAGCGAGGACTATGTCCTGCTACCAGGACGCGCGGTGCTGTTTCCGGCGAAGCTGCTGATCGACATCGCCTTCGCGCCGATCGAGACCCTGCTCACGGGGATCGACCGCTACAAGGTGGTCGACCGCGTCATCGACTTCTTCTACTTCGACGAGGCGCACACCGCCGGCTTCTACCCGACCATTGCTTCGGAAACCGGCTACGGCTTCAGCTACGGCGCCAAGGTCTTCGACAGCGATCTGGCTGGCCACGAAGAGAAGCTGTCGTTCGAGGGCAAGTTCGGCGGACGCTACGTGCAGTCCTACGAGGCCGTCTTCGACGGTGACCGCGTCGGCGGCTCACGCCTGTGGCTCGAGACGCGCACGCGCTACGAAAAAGAGCCAGCTATCCTCTTCTACGGGTTTGGGGGTGAGGAGCAGGCGACGAGCGGCGCAGGGTTCGGTCCCAGGGACACCAACGTGGGCACCCGCTTTCAGCAGGAGCGATTCCTCGGCATGGCGCGCGCCGGCGGCACCTTGGGAGAAGCTGGCGAGCTGACCAACGTGGGGCTGTTCGGGATCTACAATCACCGGCGCTTCGCTGGTGAACAGCGCGACTTCCCCGAGCCGTCCATCGAACAGGTCTACGATACCTCGCGGATCACCGGCTTCGATGGCGGGGTGAACACGCTGGAGCTGGGGCTCACCGTGGTGCACGACACCCGGGATCAGGAGCTCGCTTCGAGTGGCAGCTACCTGGAGCTCCTGGGTGGGGGCGTCGTACCAGCGAACGGTTATCGCTACTGGCACTACGGCGCAGAGCTGACCGGGTTCATCGATCTGTACCGGAAGACCCGTGTGCTGGCGCTCCGGGCAGCCCTGGAGGGCGTCGCCGGCGACGAGGCGAACATCCCGTTCATCGAGCTGCCGCGGCTCGGCGGAGTCCACGATCTGCGCGGCTACCTCTCGGATCGCTTCAGGGACAAGCTCTCCGCGGTGGCCACGGCAGAGTATCGTTACCCCATCCACCAGGTACTCTCGGGCAAGCTGTTCGTCGATGCGGGCAACGTCGGTCGCGACTACGACACGCTGTTCGGCTCGCCCTTCGAAGACTGGAAGCTCGGCGGAGGAGGAGGCTTCTTGATCCACACGGAAGAAGACGTCATCCTGAGCCTCGACCTGGCTTACGGTGAGCAGTTCACGGTCTTCGTCACCACGGCGCCCCTCGAGTTCTTCCACAAGCGGAGTCGTCAGCTATGAAGACCCAACGCCTGATGCAGCTGGGCTCGTTGCTCCCGCTGCTGCTGCTCCTGGGCTGCGCTGGCTCTCAGGAGCGCTTCAAGGATCGACCCATCGTGTGGCGCGTCGACGACACGCGGAACATCCCCCCGCCGGACGAGCGGGAGTTCTTCCCATTGCCCTTCGGCTCCGACGTGTTCATCCACGGTCAGCTGACACGGGCGCTGAGCCTGCCCGACAGGGAGCCGGCCTGGAACACCAACGCCCTGGACGAGGTCCCGGACTCGAGCTGGTTCACGAATCGCATCGGCGTGCGCCAGGTCACCCCCGCCGAAGCGGCTATCGGCGCGTCTGCTGCGGGACCACCGACGCTTCCCATCACGGTGCTTTCAGCGAAGTCGGGTGGCGCGAACCCCGGCTTCTTCGTCAAGGACGCCAGAGACCGCAAGTTCATCGTCAAGTTCGACACCAAGGAGAACCCGGAGCTCCAGACCTCGGCCAGTGTGATCGTGAACCGCGTGATCTGGACGCTGGGCTACAACGTCCCGAACGACGACATCTTCGTTTTCTCGCGGAACCAAATCCAGCTCGCCCCGGACGCCAAGCTCAAGGACGAGTACGACAACAAGCGTCCGATGACGGGCGCCGACGTGGACCGAGCGCTGGGCGAAGCCCCGAGACTGGCCGACGGTCGCTATCGAGCCTCTTCCAGCGAGTTCCTGGATGGTGTGCCCAAGGGCGGCTTCCCCGCCAGGGGCGTGCGAGACGACGACCCCAACGACCTGATCCCTCATCAGCATCGCCGCGAAGTGCGGGGGATGCGGGTGATCGGCGCCTGGCTCAACCACACCGACATGAAGGAGGACAACACCCTCGACATGTACGTCGAGGAGGGCGGGCGTCACTTCCTGCGTCACTACTTCCTCGACTTCGGCGAGGCCCTGGGCGGGCACCCCGCGGAAAAGAACCGCCACGAGGATGGCTTCGAGTACCTGTGGGACTGGGACGCACAGCCCCGAGCGCTGATCTCCCTTGGACTCTGGCAGCGCCCATGGGAGGAGGTCCGGGACACCCCCTGGCTCTCCGTCGGGCCGTTCGGCGCGAAGCCCTTCGATCCGCACACCTGGCACGAAGCCTACCCGTACTGGCCCTTCTACGAGCTCGACGAGGCCGATGGGTTCTGGGGAGCCAAGCTGGTCATGCGCGTGGATCGCCCGATTCTCGAGGCGATCGTGAAGCGCGGTCAGCTGAGCGATCCCGAGGCCGCGGAGTACCTGGTGAAGACGCTGCTCGCGCGCCGGGAGAAGGTCGGCAGAGCCTACCTGGAGGCGCTCTCCCCACTCGACGACTTCCACTTCGAGCGCACTCCAGGCGGCGACGCCCAGCTGTGCGCCGTCGATCTGGGCCTGGTCTACCGCCTCGCCCACTCCGGAGTGGTCGAGGTGCTCGACTCCGACGATCGCGTGGTCGCCGAGCACACGGTTCACGAGCGCGGTGGTGTGTGTCTACCGGTACATGGGGATGGCTACCAGATCCGCCGCCTGCGCGTGGTGCGCGGCCGCGACGTGAAACCGGCGATGCAGGTCCACTTCCGCCTCGACGGTAGGCCGCGTGTCCTTGGGTTGATCCGCAAGGAACATCGATGAGACCGCGGAGCTACTCGCGGATCACGATGTCCATCTCGGTTCGCAGCTCGAAGTCCGCTTCTTCGCCAAGCCCGTAGACTCCGGAAGCGCTGAACCGCGCCTTGTGGACGCCGGGCGTGAGCTGCGAGTCGTGCGGCTGAACGAAGACCTCTCCAGGGTACGTCCCGGGTTCGTACTCGAAACCCTCCAGCTGAAGCTCGGTGTTGCAGGGCGAGGACAGACCACCGCTGATCCCGCCACCGACGTCCAGACCACCGACCTGGCCCAGCGCGCACTCGCTTCGCCGCGGTCTGACGGGCGGGCCGGGTGCTTCGACCACGACCTGCAATGGCACGCTGATGCCCTGACTCGCCTCGGCCACGCTGAACTCGCAGCGGGCGCCAGCGGCGAACTCGAGGCGCACACCCGTCAACGACGAAGAGCCGCCGCTCGGACAAGCAGACCCGGAGTCGACGTCATCGCTCTGGCCTCCACAGCCAATCATCGTCGCTGCCACCAACCACGCTAGGCGCACCATGCTCGGAGTCTAGTCGCCACGGGGGCGGCTGTCAGGGTCGGCGTGAGGCCGCACGGATCGACCGCGATTCCGTGCGTTGACGAGGTCTGTCGCGCCTTGCACGGATCCCGTCGCGGGCTGCAGGGAGCGGGCCGGCGCAGCGATTCACCGATCGGCCACGACGATTCTCAGGTGCGTGGCGAACTTCGTCGCGCGACCTACCTCCGGCGAGAGCGCTGCGCCGACCTCCGCAGCGCTGCGATCTTCCACGACCCCGAAGCCGTACTCGTGGAGCAGCGCGCGCATCGCTTCGGGTGTGTACGTCGAGCGAAACGGTTCCCCAAGCCGCGACACGAAGAGGTTCACCAGCTTCAGCACCCAGGCGGGCCGGTGATAGACGAGGATCAAGCGACTCCCCGCTGCCGACCGCGCTCGAATGACCTCCAGGGTCGCCTCGACCTGCTCGGGGGTGAGGTACATCACGACGCCTTCCCAGACCCAGGTCGTCGGCTGCAGAGCGTCGTGCCCGGCGCTCTCCAGCCGCTCGCCCAAGTCGTCGCGCGTGAAGTCCACGGCCGTGAAGCGCACGTCCCTCGCGCACGCCTGCTTGTCCCCCAGGGCCTCGCGCTTGGCCCGCTGGGTGTCCGGATGATCCACCTCGAACACGGTGGACTCCGCCAGCTCTGGCATGCGCCAGGCGCGACCGTCGAGACCCGCACCCAGGATCGCCAATTGCCGCGTGGATACACCACGGATCGCGTCGTCGATCGCGACGGTGCGCGCGGCCTGCACCAAGCCGTTGCGGATCAGATGCGTGCGTGTGAAGCCGCGCCTCACCCCGCGCACCGGCCGCTTCTCGACAGCTGCCCGCACGTCTTCGGCTGCGTCTTCGGGCAGCAATCCTAGCGCGGTGGGGTCGCTGAATCGCGGACACGCGCCAGTCTCGTGTGAGTACGCGCGCCCTTGACACACCATCACCGCAGTCCGACTCGCCTGCCCCGTCTTCATAGCTCGCCTTCCGACTCCCCGGCCCCGGCACTATACCCGAGTGCGTCGCGGGCGAGCTCGAACCTCCACTCGCCACTCCCGCGAAACCGCGCGCCGTGAGACCGCTGATCGCCACCTTCCGCTCTCTGAGCGGCTTCAACTATCGCCTGTGGGCAGGCGGCGCGCTGGTCTCCAACGTCGGCACCTGGATGCAGCGCACGGCGCAGGACTGGCTCGTGCTCACCGGGCTGACTGACCACAACGCCACGGCCGTTGGGAGCGTGATGGCGCTGCAGTTCGGGCCGCGAGTGTTGCTACTGCCGCTCACCGGTTACGCGGCGGACCGCTTCGAGCTTCGCAAGCTGCTCTACGTCACTCAGGGCTTGCTCGCGCTGCTCGCATTGGGCCTCGGGCTGCTCACATTGGGCGGCAGCATCCAGCTCTGGCACGTACATCTCTTCGCGCTGGGGCTTGGCTGCGTGACGGCCTTCGACGCTCCGGCGCGCCAGGCCTTCGTCTCCGAGCTCGTCGAGCCCGACCAGCTCCCGAGCGCCGTGGGCCTGAACTCCACCTCCTTCAACGCCGCTCGCATGATCGGGCCCGCCGTCGCCGGCGTGCTCATCGCCGGAGTCGGCACCGGCTGGGTGTTTCTGCTCAACGCGGCCTCGTTCGTCGCCGTGCTGCTCTCGCTCACCCAGATCCGCGCCGCCGAGCTGCAGCCCAGACGCTCCGGCCACCCCCCGAGCAAGCTCTTCGACGGCTTCGTTTACGTATGGAAATATCGTGAGCTACGGGGTGTGATGCTGATGTTCTGCATCATCGGCACCTTCGCGCTGAACCTACCGATCTTCGTCTCGACCATGTCCGCCGTCACCTTCGGGCGCGGCGCGGGGGAATACGGTCTGGCCACGTCGGTGATGGCCGTCGGCTCGGTGATCGGCGCGCTGTTCGTGGCGAGCCAGAGCTTCCCGAGCGTGAGGCGCCTGTCGCTGAGCTGTGCCGCCATGGCCTGTGCGTTCGCCCTCGCGAGCCTCGCGCCCAGTTACCTGACGTTCTGTGCCGCCTTGGTGCTGGTGGGCGGGTCCGTGCAGTCCTTCACGACGGGCGCCAACAGCTTCATCCAGCTGAACACCGAGCCTGCGATGCGCGGGCGCGTGCTGGCCATCATGATCGCGGTTGCCCTCGGGACCACGCCCGTCGGCGCGCCCCTCGTCGGCTGGATCGCCGACCACCTGAGTCCGCGCTGGTCCCTGGGGGTGGGCGCCCTGGCCGGCCTGTTCACCGCTGGGCTCGGCGCACACTACCTCAGGGCCCCCGAGGCCGGCTCGGGGGCCCCCGCTCGCTCTACGCCGCCACGGAAACGCTGAGCAACGCCTCT
>JAGQIY010001325.1 GCA_020430865.1 Myxococcales bacterium | reverse complement strand
CGGGCCACGCTGCTCTCGGCGCTCTGGATTGCTGCCTCGCTGGCCGGATCGAGACGCGCTGGTTCCGGAGCCGGTGCCGGCGCCGTGCCCGGGCTGTCTGCCTCCTTGATGCGTCGGCGCAGGCGCTCCGCGTGGCGTTGGAGCGTCGTCACTGGGTCCGAGGGACGGGACGTCCCGCCAGCCGCGGCGGTCGCGTCGACGCGACTGGCTCTCACGGCGGCGCCGGTGGTGGTGGGGCCCATGGTGGTCTCCAGGGCGAACTCCGGGTGAAGCGCGAGGAACTTCGCCAGCGCCTGCTCCTGGGCTTTCAGCTCCTTCGCGGTGGTCTCGAGCTGGGCCTGGAGAAAGCTCTGCGTGCTCTCCGCCTCCTCCGCGCGGTACTTCCTGGCCTGCTCCACCATCGAGTCCGCCAGGGCCTTGGTGACGTCGAAGACTTGCTGCGCGCCCTGTCCCTGGAAGGTGATCGTTACCGTGTCTCCCTCGCCCACCTGGCACTTGGTGTTGCGCCGCATCTCTTCCAGCGCTTCGACCATGCCTTGGCTCTCGACGGTCTTGGCGTACAGACCGTACTTCTCGATGATGGGCTTGAGGTTGCTGCGGCTGAGAAGCATCTCTCTGAGTCGCATGTTTCGTGCGCGCTTGCTCTCGGAGGGCGTCGAGTTGCTGCCGAGCAGGGTGTCGGCTTGAATTACCTCGCGGTAAAGCAGCACCGTGCCCGACTCGTACACCGGGGGGATCACCTTGGGCACCACGAAGAACGCGGCGACGCCCAGGGTCGCGGCGACCGCGAGCGCCGGCCAGTACAGCAACGCACGACGTGCGATCTGGAGGGTGCGCTTGATCAGCGCGCGCGGCGTGAGCTGCCGTCGTTCGTCTTGCGTCTCTGAGCTGGAGGGGGTCTGCATCTTCGGTGGTCGTTGTTTGACGGTTGCGTTGCTCGACAGAGGTTCAGGCTTTGATACGCGCCGCGAAGGAGCCGCGGTCCATCCCATTGAAGGTCGGGACGTGTCCGAAGGGCTCGAGGCCGAGGCGCTTCAGGCTATTCACGTCGCGTACGCGAGCGTCGAACGTGCCTACGCCGACCGCAGCCACGGGAAAGACGAACAGGAAGCAGGCCAGCGCGAAGATCGCCAGAACCTCACGGTTGGTGAGCACTACCCGAGCCTGCTTGCCCGGGTCGACCACCTCGAAACGTAGTCCCATCGATTCGCCTTCGAACTTGCTGCGGAGCTGGAAGTCCGTGCCGCGCTCGGTGTGAATCTTGATGTTGCGTTGAAGCTCCTCGATCTGGGAGGCGAGGCGCACCAGCTCGAGCTTCGATTCTTCCTGCTCCGGCCCCTCGAGTCGCGGTAAGTCCAGCTTGAGGGTTGCTTCCCGCTGGCGTGCCTTGAGCAGCTGTGCTCGCAGGATGTCGAGCGCCTGCTCGGCCGTGTGCGCGGCCTCCAAGGACACGCTCTGGCGAGTGTGTTGCTGCTCGGCTTCGACCTGGCGCCCGAGCTGGCGAACGACTGCCAACGTCTGCTCAGGCTCGTACCCCGTGTAGGTGATCGCGATGCGCGCCGAGCGGGGCGGGTCCTCGCTGTAGCGCTCGCGCGCGAAGTAGTTGCTCACCACGTAGAGTTCAATATCCTCACGGAAATGCTCTAGGGCGAGGTTGGGGTCGATGTGGTACTCGGCGGGGTAGAGCTTGTTCTCTTCGATCAGCTTGAGCAGGGTTCGGCGGGACAGAGCCACCTCACTCAGGTGTTGTTGTAGCTGGTTGCTGGTGGGCGGAGCGGTGCTCATGTCCAGGTCCACCTCGGTGACCCGCATGACGACGGTCGACTCGAACGTGCGTTGCTTGCGCGCGCGGTAGCCGACACCCAGCACCGTGATCACGCAGGTAATCAGCAGCGCGAGCTTCCAGCGTACGCGCAACCGGGAGTAGACGCAGCGAAGCTCTTGCTTTGCGTCGGCCCAGCCGGGCTCGTCGTCTATCCAGGAGCGAGACACTGGGCGGGAGGTTAGCCTCGGGACGCGGTTACGTCGCGCAAATCCGTGCCGTCGTTCTCGGCCGCTTGGTGGCGACAACGAGCAGTTCACTTCAGGGGCGGCTCGCATCGAGCGTTCGCGACCGCACTGCAGACTCGAGCACGTCCAGCACCTGGGCAGCGCTCTCGGTCCAGTCGCCGAATCCGGCTCGCCTGGCGATCGCCTCGGGATCGTGCGCGGAATCGAGCACGCGCGCCAGCGCGGCGGCAAGAGCCTCGGGGCGCTGTGGCGGGACGCACTCCCCGAGGGTCTCGTGGTTCAGCACCGCTGGAATCCCACCGACCTTCGACGCAACGACCGGCCTTCCCGAGACCAGCGCCTCGATGATCACATTGGGGGTTCCCTCTGCCCAGCTGGGGAGCGTCAACACGTCGCAAGCCCCCAACCAGGTCGGGATCGCTTCATGCGCGACGCGCCCCGGAAAGTGCACGGGCAAGCCGGTTGCCTCCGCGCGGTAAGCCTCGAGCGACGGGCCGTCGCCCAGCATCACGAGCTCCACGTCTTGCCGGCGCTCGCGCAGGCGCCGAAACGCCGCGATGGCGTCCCTTCCACCCTTCCGATCGATCATCAGGCCGATGTAGAGGATCCAGCGTTTATCGCTCTGGATCCCCAGCTCGCGTCGGCAGGCGTCCCGCTCCCGCGGGTGGAAGGCCTGCTTGTCCACCCCGTTGAGGATGCAGCGCGCCGTGGCGGGCGCGGCCCCGAGGTGTTTCGCACGCTCGACGAGCGCCTGACTCG
>JAGQIY010001324.1 GCA_020430865.1 Myxococcales bacterium | reverse complement strand
GCGCCGCTCCGCGTACTCGATGCGATCTCGCGATTGATCCGCGGAGTAGGTCTCCAGCCACTCTTGCCAGCAGAACAGGCGGTGCGTGGGCGCGGTTCGGAGCTCGAGGTCGAGGCGATAGCAGTGCTCGAAGCGCACCTCGCTCTCGTAGAGCGATTCGAACGAAGCCCCACACCCCGTCACGGCGCCAGTCGTCAGCGCGCCGCCGACCAGCATCGCGACGCCAGACCATCGCTGCGGGGTGCGTTTCACCGGCCCATCGTGGCGGCTTTCGAAGCCGCTCGCAAGCGTGAGCATTGAGCTGGTTTCCTTCGCATTTTCAATGATTTGTTCTCCGCTCACCCAGCTCTTCCGGGGTTTGGGGGGGAGGTCCGACGCTCCTCTCCCCCGAAAAATCCCCCACGGCGGGAATCTCGAGCGGGCGCGGTTCCATCTGCCCGTACAGGCCTGAAGTGCTATGCCCGCGGCCCATGTTCACGGGCCTCGTCGAAGCCGTTGGCACATTGAAGCGTCGCGAGCGCCGGGGCCCCGGCTTCGAGTTGTGGATCGAGGCGCCATTCGCCGCGTACGAAGCGGGCGAATCCATCGCCGTGTCCGGGGCGTGCCTGACAGTGACCGAGTTTCAGCTACCCCGGGGCGGGGCACCCGGAGGCTTCGCCGCCCACGTCAGTCAGGAGACCGTGGACAAGACCCGCCTGGGCAGCGTCGCGCTGGGCGGATCCGTCAACCTCGAGCGCAGCCTTCAGCTGGGCGGGCGCCTCGGTGGTCACCTGGTGAGTGGCCACGTCGATGGGCTGGCGAAGCTCTCGAGCAAGACCCCCGTCGGCGAGTCCATCGCTCACGTCTTCTCCGCCCCGAGCGAGCTGATGCCCCTGATCGCGGCCAAGGGCTCGGTGACCCTCGACGGCGTGTCGTTGACGGTCAATCGCCTGGTGCCGGAGGTGAATCCTCACGGATTCGAGGTGATGCTGATCCCGCATACTCTATCCGTGACCACTCTCGGCGCGCTCTCGCCCGGAGACACCGTGAACCTCGAGGTCGACCTGCTGGCGCGCTACGTCGTCCGATACCTGCAGGCCGGGCACGCACCCACGCAACAGCCCCAGGACGAATCCAGCTTGCTCGCTACGCTCGCGCGAGCCGGGCTCGAGCTCTGATCGCCCGTCTTCGCGTTATTTTCCCCAAGGATAATCAGTGGCTCCCGACTCACCCTCCCCCGACAGCCTCCGCAAGGAGCGCGCGACCCTCGAGCGCACAGGAAGAGCCATCGAGGCTCTGCGCTCGGGTAGACAGATCGTCCTGGCAGACGAGCAGGCCCACGGCACCGCGGGCGCGCTGCTCCAGGCAGCGGATCAGACCACGGCAGACGATATCAACTTCATGGCCACCCATGGTCGCGGCCTGGTCTGCCTGGCCATGACCCAGGATCAGATCGCGCGCCTCGCGCTGCCGATGATGCAGCGCCCGAAGATCGATGACCCCCCTGGGGCCTTCACGGTGAGCATCGAAGCCGCGCACGGCGTGACCACCGGTATCAGCGCCGCGGATCGCGCCCGAACCGTGCTGGCGGCCATCAATCCGGACGCCGAAGCGGGCGACGTCGTCACGCCTGGCCACGTCTTTCCCCTGCGCGCTCGCCCCGGCGGCGTTCTCGTGCGCAGCGGCAAGACGGAGGCCGCAGTCGACCTCGCGCGCCTGGCTGGTCGCGTCCCCGCAGGGGTGCTGTGCGACGTCCTCGGCGAGGACGGCAACCTGGCGTCCCTGAGCGAGCTGGAGACCTACGCGAAGACCCACGGGCTGACGCTGCTGTCGATCGCCGATCTGATCAGCTACCGCCTGCAGACGGAGCGGCTGATCCGTCGCATCGACGAGCTCGCCATCACCCTGGACCAGACCTCGAGCGAGTGGCGGGCAATCGTCTATGAAGCGAGCGTCGAAGGGCGGGAGCTGCTGGCGCTGGTGAAGGGGGACGTGTCGGAGGCGAAGGGCCCCGTGTTGTGCAGGATGCACTCTGGCGCGGTGCTCGCAGACACCTTCGTCTCCACCCAGAGCGACGGCGGCAAGAACCTCGAAGAAGCCATCGCCGCCATCGAAGCGGCGGGAGTCGGCGTCGTCGTCTACCTTCCACCACGGACGAAGCTACGAGACGAGCTCAGAGGTCTGCGCAAGACCCTGGAGCGTCAGAGTTCACCCTTCGCCAGCGAAGCGCTGAAAGAAGAGACCAGCGCCCGCGGCATCCTGCGTGAGTATGGTCTGGGCGCCCAGGTGCTGCGTGAGCTCGGCCTGCGGCAGATCCGCCTCTTGACCAACAGCCCGCGCAAGATCGCCGGCATCAGCGGCTACGGCTTGGATATCACCGAGCGCGTTCCGCTGCTATCCATGCACAGCGAGCCCTGACTCACGAAGACCAACCCCCAAGGTGACCCCCATGGCCTCCCGTTCCAAGACCGCGCCCAGCACCCCAACCAACACGCCCACTCACGTCGAAGGCAAGCTGCAGGTCTCCTCGAGCGCGCGCTTCGCGATCGTGGCGGGGCGCTTCAACAGCTTCATCACCGAGCAGCTCGTCGCAGGCGCCATCGACACCCTGGTGCGCCATGGCGCCGACGCCGGGAACATCAGCGTGATCAAGGTGCCTGGCGCCTGGGAGATCCCGCTGGCCTGCGCGCGAGTCGCCCGCGGCAAGAAGGTAGACGCCGTGATCGCCGTCGGCGCGGTGATCCGCGGGGGAACACCTCACTTCGACTACGTCGCCGGGGAGGTCAGCAAGGGGGTGGCTCAAGCCGCGATGAGCAGCGACGTACCGATCGCGTTCGGGGTCCTGACCACGGACAGCATCGAGCAGGCGATCGAGCGCGCCGGAACCAAGGCAGGCAACAAGGGCTCCGAGGCCGCGCTGGCCGCCATCGAGATGGTGAGCCTGAGCAGCGCTCTGCGCGACGCGGGACTGTGAAATGGGCGCGAGGACCAGCGGTCGCGAGGCCGCACTCCAGATGCTCTTCGCCCTCGAGATGAGCGGCGAACCCGCGGACACCGTGAGCCACCGTTTCTGGCGTGAGCTGCCCGGGGACGCGGAGGGGCGCGAGTACGCGGACGAGCTCCTGCGCGGGGTGGCCAAGGATCTGGAAGCAACCGACGAAGCCATTCGTCAGGCCAGCACGAACTGGCGCCTCGAACGCATGGCGCGAGTCGATCGCAACGTGCTTCGCTTGAGCGCGTGGGAGCTGATCCACCTGCCCAGCACACCACGGGCGGTCATCATCGACGAGGCCGTGGAGCTGGCCAAGCGCTACGGCACCAGCGACAGCGGCGCCTTCGTCAACGGGGTGCTCGATCGCATCGCCAGCGACCTCGGGCGGCGGGACGAGCCCCACCAGAAGGCCTGAGCAGAGGTTTCGAGTGGATCTACGTTTCGTCGCCCCGAACCTGCGTCGGCTGGACCTGTCGGGGACCGAGGTGTTGGTCGCCGGGCTGATCAAGGGCGAGCGGCCGCCTCAAGGTGTGGCTGGCCTGGTCGACTGGCGTCTTTCCGGACGGATATCACAGCTGATGCTGTCAGGCTTCGCCGACGGAGAACTGGGCGACGTGCTGTTGATCCCGGGGAGACCGAAGCTGCCGTTCGACAAGCTGGTGTTCTTCGGTGTTGGGACCGCGAACGAGTTCGACGAGCGTGTGTATCGCCTGGTCCTGGACAAGGTCCTGAAGACCCTCGAGGGGCTGCGCGCAAG
Organism: Myxococcales bacterium; assembly: GCA_020430865.1. Next base: position 1,707 of record JAGQIY010001324.1, on the reverse strand, counting down.
GCGCGCGGTGGTGGAGCTACCCGGCCGCAGCGCCGAGTTGATCAGCGCCGAGCGAGCCGCTTCACTGTTGCTCGACCTCACCGAAGCGCGCCTCGAGCACGACAGCTGGACGCTCGTGGAGAGCGCCGAGGGACAGCGCTCGATCCAGAAGCTGATGCTGCGCGATCGCCGCCGTCGTGAGTAGCGCGTGTTACCACACGGTAACAGAGTTCCAGAGCCACCGCGTGTCCCGCGCCGAGACAGCTTGATACACGAGCGTTGACCAGGGTTCTGGCGGGACGAGAAACTTCGCGTCTCAGCCGTCGACTTGTGGGGCGTAACGGCGGGGGAAGGGTGCGCGGCGCCCGCGGGGCGCGTAGGATCGGGCCCTCACCCCCAAACCCGGCGTCGTTCTCGACGCGGTGTGTCGAGGGAACGCCAGCGGTCCGCATCACGTATCACAGCCGCCAGTGATGGCTTCTCCTGGCGCGACCGCAAACGTTCCCCTGGCGCCCCGCAACCAAGCCCTACTCTTGAAACGACACCCAAGCCCCCCTCGGAGGTACCCCGTGCGATTGTTGGCTCTCAGTTCCTGCGCTCTGCTCTTGCTAGGAAACGTTGCTTGCTCCTCTGCGGATGGCGGTAGTTCTCACACGGGAACTCAAGACTCCGAGATCATCAACGGCAACCTGGATACCACCCACCAGGCGGTCGTGACCATCCTGTCTCAGGACTCGGCGTGCAGCGGGACGATCGTTGCCAAGGACGTCACTCGCGGCATCGGCTACGTGCTCACCGCAGCGCACTGCGTGGACTCGCAGCACCCGCCCGTCGAGGTCCACCAGGGCAACGACTACGCGCAGCCCGACAAGGTCTACAGCGTCCTCAGCTACCAGCAGCACCCAGCCTACGGCGGCGTGAACACGCAGAATGACGTCGGGATGATCCGCATCGCGGGCGTGGACGCGGCGACACCCACGGTGGACATCGGCTTCGGAGCGTCGGTCTCGAACGGCATGAGCGTGATGAGCGTCGGCTACGGACTCACGGGTGACGGCAGTCAGAACAGTCGCCGCTACAACATCACCAAGAACCTGAACGGCGTGAGCTCCGCCATCGTCCAGTACAGCCTGAGCGGCGGCGGGATCTGCTCGGGGGACAGCGGCGGGCCGGTGCTCTCGCCAACCAGCGGCAGCCAACAGGTGATCGCCGTGCACTCCTCGGTCAGCAACAGCAACGGTGTCACCTGCTCGGGCACTGGCTACAGCGTCCGCGTCAGCTACCACGAGAGCTTCATCACCGACTTCATCAACGAGCAGGTCGAGCAGAGCTGCGACGTCTGTCGGCAGGTGGCCCAGTCTGGAACCTGCTCGAGCGCGATTGACAGCTGCCTCAACAACAGCTCCTGCTCGGCCCTGGTTCAGTGCTTCAACGCATGTGCGAGCGGTGACTCGGCCTGCATTCAGACCTGCGCCAACAACAACTCGGGCGGCGTCAGCCTGTACAACGCAATCATCGATTGCACCTGCAACGCCTGCACGACCGAGTGCGAGGCGGAGTGCGCGGGCCCGTCCTGCGGCTTCCAGTTCCAGGACGCCACGTGCACCTCGTGTCACGAGGCGAGCTGCTGCCAGGAAGGCATCGACTGCGCGGACGACGCGGAGTGCACGACCTGTGTGACGACGTCCAACCCACCCGCGAGCTGCGCCAACAACGCGGCGCTGAACG
>JAGQIY010001323.1 GCA_020430865.1 Myxococcales bacterium | reverse complement strand
CGACGATGCAGCGCGAACCGATGAAGCAGCCATCCTCGATGATCACCGGCTGGGCTCCGGGCGGCTCCAGCACCCCGCCGATGCCGACTCCCCCCGAGAGGTGACAATCGCGGCCGATCTGCGCGCACGAGCCCACGGTCGCCCAGGTGTCGACCATCGACCCGGCGCCGACGTAAGCGCCGATGTTCACGTAGCCCGGCATCACGATCGCGCCCTTCTCGATGAATGAACCGTAGCGAACGGTTCCGGGAGGAACCACCCGCACTCCAGCATCCTGCAGGTTGTGCTTCAAGGGGACCTTGTCGAAAAACTCGATCGGGCCGGCGTGCCAGGTCTCCATCTGCGCTACGCCGAAGTAGAGCAGCACGGCCTGCTTGATCCAGGCGTGAGTGGTCCACTTCCCGGGGGCCTCCTGAGTCGCGACGCGGATCTTCCCAGAGTCCAACAGCGCCAGGGTGTCGAGCACTGCTTGCTTGTGCTCGGCTCCCGCAAGCAGCGAGCGGTCTTCGAACGCCGCGCTGACCAGAGCCTTCAGGATGTCGAGGTTTTCCGCTTCGTTGGTCGCCATGAGGGCATGGATGTACCGACGCCCCGTGGACTGAGCAAGCCCTCTGCCGTGAGCGACCCGTGGGGGCTCATCGAGATGGGACCACGGACGTTCAGCGTCAGCCGCTCGCGCGCGTCGACTCTGCGCTCCAGCGCAGCACCAGCTCACCGCCGGTTTGGCTCAGCTCCGCCCTCGTGAGCGCTGCCACGGCGTTCAGGCACGTCGCCGAGGGGGGGATCTTCGCAGGCAGTCCCACCGTGTAAGCCCCGGTCGGGGCGTGCTCCAGGCCTCGCAGTCGCAGTTCACAGCCGCCCTGGGGGACCTTGGCGATGGACAGCTGCGCTGGTCGTTGTCCGCCGTCGGTCACTGCCGAGGCGCACAACACGATCAGCTGGGTCGCGACCTTGGGATTGACCGACAGCTCCTCGCCGAGACGCTCCGCGGACAGGCCGATGTGAGCGCGAGGACCTGCCGCCTCACCCCCTGCAGCCAGAGCCTGCTGGGCGAGCTGGGACAGGTCGATGTGCACCTGGCGTCCGCTTGCGGCCTCGTCGAGGCACTCGGCCAGGGCACGCACCGCATCGAGCTCGTTCGTTTTGGCAGCGACGATGCGCTCGAGGTCCAGCCGCTTCTTTGCGGTCAACGTCTTGCGTCGGGCCTTGCCCAGTGCGTCGACCAGCTCCTTCGCTCGAGGTAGCGCGAACGCTTCGAGTTCTTGCGTGGGGCTGGCGTCCGCGATCCTGCCGGCGACGGAGCCGAGGAGCGAGCTGATGGTGTTCGACAGGCTCTGGCAGGAGCTGTGGACGTCTGGGATGACCGAAGACAGCGCCCGAGGCCCGACGCGGATCGACTTCAGCAGTTGCTCCAGGTTGCGAAGCGCACTCAGCGTCTCGCGAAGCGAGCCGCGTGCAGCTTCCAACGTGGCGTCTGCAGGACGCGGCTGAGAGGTTCCGGTAAGCATTTGGTGTGGCAGCCAGATCCGGGTCGAGCGAGGCGATCACACGCCAGTGGCCAAACCGCGCGCGCCCCCAACCAGGGCGGGGGGCGCACGAAGCGGTCGACGCGGAGGCGAGGACCGACGGGACCCGCCCGCCGCGCAGGTCCAGATGGGGCCTATAGCAACTCGTGTCCAGGGAAGAAATACGCCGTCTCGATCAGGCCGTTTTCGGGCGAGTCCGAGCCGTGCGTGGCGTTTTCACCCACATTGGCGCCATACAGCTTGCGGATCGTGCCCTCGTCGGCCTTCGCTGGATCGGTCGCACCGATCACCTTGCGCCAGTGCGCGACGGCCTCGTCTCGCTCGAGCGCGGCGATCACCACCGGACCTCGGGTCATGAAGGTGCAGAGCTCGTCGAAGAACGGGCGCTCGCGGTGCACGGCGTAGAAACCTTCGGCCTGGGCGCGACTCAACTGAGTCTGCTGCATGGCCACGACGCGGAAGCCCTCGTCCAGAACGCGCTGGATGATGTGGCCCTGGACCTTCTTCTCCACGGCGTCGGGCTTGATGATGCAAAGGGTGCGCTGGGTAGGCATTGAGTACTCCTGATTCGGTTTGCGCCACTGGGGCAAGGAAGGGTCGGGCGCCGCAGTCCGTCGTTGCTCGGTCCGTCGTTGGCTCGAGAACTGCCCCTGGGGACGCCTCGAACCGTTGCGTCAACCGTTCAAGCGCGGCTGATTCGAGCCGCGACTCCGGGGCCGCAGCGCGCTCGGCGCGGCCCTCTTAGCACCATCCTCCAAGTCAGGGAACCAAACGCCGCCGCCAACTGCACCCTCTTGCTCTCGTCTCGGCGTCGCGTCACGTGGCCGTCGCGGGCGTGGGACACGAGCGAGGATCGGCACTCGAGCCCTCGCTTTCGCTCTCCCGGTTCAATTGGCGGCTCTGCGAAGGCCCGTGGATGGCGTACCCTTGACCGACGATGGCAGGCGTGCGCGAAGAGCACCCGGAGTTGATGGCGCAGGCTGCGGATGCTTGCTCGAGGCTCTTGGGCATCACGCCCACCGAGGTCCAGCCTCCACGGCGGGCCCCCGTAGGGGTCCCGGAGTCGTTCCGTTGCATCTTTGGTCGTCGCTCGGTGATCGCCACTTCGCGCCCGAATGCACGGGCGCTGGCGCTCGAAGCTCGCGCGCTCAGAGAGCTCGGCGAACGCGGTGTACCCGTCCCGAAGCTCCTTGCCGAGTCCGACGACTGGATCATCGTGGAGGATGTCGGCAGTCGGCGCATGTCTCGGGAGCTCAACCAGGCAAACAATTCCCCTACGGAAAAATGGTTGAGCGTGTGCCTCGATGGACTCTCGCGGGCACACGCCGCTGGCCGCGTGGCGCGCCTCGACGCGGTCTTCGATCCGCTGCGAGAGGGGCGGCTGGACGAGCTGGTGCAGATGCTGCCCGTGCTCGGTGGACTGGCGAACCTGGAGACGCCGGAGGTCGACGTGGCGGCGCTGCGTCGAACCATCGATCTCACGGAGACGAACTTCATCAAGCACACCGCGAGCCCCGCCTACATGGTGCTGCTGGACGAGCCGGAGCGGCCCGTCGTGCTCATCGACTGGCAGGCGGCCGGTCCCGGCGATCCGATCGAGGATCTGATGACGCTGCTCAGCGACGAGTCGCTGCCGGACGACGAGGCGATCGAGGCGCGCCTCCTCGCGAATCACTTGTCCGACTTCGGTGGTGTCGAGCGCCTCGCTGCCGCGCACCTCCTGGGAGCGCTCTACGTCGTGAGGCGACTGGTCATGATCCTCAGCTACAAGGGGGAAGACGACTGGTGGGACAGCGACGCCGCGCTCGCGCGCGATCTGCCCTTGGTCCGTGCGGAAGCGGTGGCGCGCTTGGTCGCGCGCGGGCAGCGCTGGATGCGTCAGACCAAGGAGCTCGGGGGATTGTCAGACTGGCTGGCGTCGGTGGGGCGCGTCGCGACCACCAAGCGACCTGCCTGAAAGGGCGTAGCGAAGGCCTGCTTCGGAGTGCTCACGTCGAAGCCTGCTGCGCGGAGGTGCTGTCCGAGCCTCGGCCAGGTGTGGGTCAAGTAGTACATGTGGAACTGCGGGCTGCGCACGTAGTTTCGGATGTGGGTGAGCCCGTTGTATGCGCGGGAGAACAGCCATGCGGGGTGCCAGGGCTTCGGGTGATCGAAGGTGACGAGAACCAAGCGCCCTCCCGGGGCCAGGCAACGCAGCACACCCCGAAAAAAGCGCCCTGAGTCGACCTCGCGGATGTGCCCCAGGGCGCCGAAGCAAGTCGCGACGTCGAAGCGCGAGTGCAGCTCCGTCCGGTCTCCCAGTTCCAGTACATCCCCACGGATCAGCTCCAGCTGGGGGTGAGGTTCACCTCGGGCCGCCGAAACCGACTCCAGCCGGCGTCGCGCCTGCTCCAGCATGTTGCGGCTGAAGTCCACGCCTACCAGCCGCTCGAGCGTCCTGCGCCGCAGCATCTCGAGGCCAACGCCGGTGCCGCAGCACAGGTCGATGCTCGAGCGTGGAGGCGGACCCGCGCGCAGATATTGCTCCGTGCCGAGGACGATTGCGTCCGGCGTACGAAACGGAGTCCAGTCGAACTTGGCAGCAAGCAAGTCGTACCCGCGCTCGGTGGAGCTGAGCGCTTGCTCCGCCAGCTCCCAGAATCCCGGACCGCCCGCCGTGAACATGCACCCACGTTAGCAGCCGCAGAGCAGAATGCGTGGAGTCCGCACGACGACGGAGGCGAGCGGGCTGGCGGCCCGGCGCGCGCTGCACTAGATCTCGACGGCGGGGGGAGGCTGTCGCTGATGCTCTATCCCTCTCTCTCCCCGAACGACCCCATCACGGGCGAGCCTCGTCGCTCTGCTACCGCGGACTACGCCGTGCGCTACGAGGACATCGCGCAAGACGGGCGGGTCAAGCTCGAGGCGATCCCGCAGGGTGTCGGGTTCAGCGCCTGGCGCAAGCTGCTGCGGGATACGCCGCTGCCGGAGCTGGCGAAGCGAGCGCACATCGCGGCCATCCCGAGCCGGTTCTTCATTCAGACGTTCGGTGGTCCAGTATCCGTGAGGAATCATTTGGAGGCGACGTCTCGCTATCAGCTGGCGCGGGCCGAGCACGCAGGTGAGGTGACGCGCCTCCTGCTCAATTTTCATACGGATATTTTTGGTGTCGCCGAGCGGACCTACGACCCCCAGCCCGAACAGCGGGGAGAGCGGATCCACGTTGGCCGCATCTTCTCCGAGCAGGTCTGGACCAGGCCCTTTGCCGCGGCCGGTGAGCGACGGGTGCTGCGACTCCCGGGAGGACTCGGGGTGCCGGAGCTGCCCACCGAGATCTACCCCTGGCAGGCCCCGGAGCAGGCGCTCGAACTCCCCGACGGCGCGCGCTGGCTCGAAGGGGCCGAGTCTCCGGACCCCCAGCTGCTCCACTTCGGGCTGGTCCACACCGACTCCAATCAGCACGTGAACAGCCTGGTCTACCCCCGCGTGATCGAGGAGGCGGCGCTGCGACGCTTCGCGGCGCTGGGGCACCGGTTCGACGTGATGGGGACGGAGCTCGAGCTTGCGTTTGCTCGCCCGTGCTTCGCAGGGCGCTGCTATCGCGTGTGGCTGCGAACCTTCGAACTCGACCGACGTCTCGGCGTCAGCGCGCGGCTTCTCGCGGACCCAGACACCGGCAAGGCTCACTGCTTCGCCCGGCTGTTGTTCTAGCAGCGTGCACGTGCGCCGCGCAGCGTGATCAGGCCACGGGTTCGTGGTTCTGAATCAGCTCGGCGGAGAGCTGTCGGGCCAGGTTTCGCAAGAGCCTCACGCCGAGCGTGGGGCGTCGTTGCACGAGGCGCCGGAAGCGTGGCCCATCCAGACGAATGAGCCAGGTGGGCTCAGCGGCCTCCAGGCTGACCTCGGAGACGTGGGGGCTCACCAGAGCGGTGGCTTGCGCGTGATCGCCCCGCAGCAGATCCCGTTCCCCCCTTGGTCCAACTTCCTTCAGCCGACCTCGGATCACCATCAGCATGCCGTCGGACGAATCCCCGCGGATCAGTGGCCGCTCTCCGATGGCCAGCGCCGTCACGTCCGCCAGGTTCAGCACCCTCAGGAGGCCATCCATGCGCAGCTCCTGGCACAAGAAGGAGCTCTCCAGGACCTTCAGCTCCACCTTGTTCTCGGCGCTCAGCTCGAAGTCGGTTTCGAGCAACGTGTCAGCTGGGGCGCGCGCCGATCTCACGCACACCACCGTCACGTTGTCGCTGCCTCCTCGCACGTTCGCCAGGTCAACCAGCATCTGAGGCAGGTTCTCGACGTGGTTCTCCTCGAGGATCAGTCCCAGCTCCTCTGAACTCTCGAGCGCGCCGCTGAGTCCGTCCGAGCAGATCACCAGGGTGTCCCCAGGCAGGACGTCGAACAGCAAGGTATCGACGAGCACCGTCTCCTGGACTCCCAGCGAGCGCGTGAGCACGGAGGCATATGGGTGGCGCTTCGCGTCTTCGGGGCTGATCGTGCCGCTGCTTATCAGACTCGCGACGAAGGTGTGGTCGGAGCTGAGTTGGTGCACCTCACCTTGACGGTAGAGGTAGAGCCGACTGTCACCGACGTGTCCCATGACGGCGAAGTCGCCGACCAGCAGCAGCAGGGTGATGGTCGTGCCCATGCCGCGCAGTCTGGGATCCGCGCTCGCGCGCCCGAACACCTCACGACAAGCGGCCTCGATCGCGGTCTCGACGAGCTGGACGAGCGCGTTTCGCCCTTCCTTGCTCTTCACCAGGTCGGCGAAGCTCGCGTGGGACTCCTCCAGCAGGCGGGCCGTCGTGTCGACGGCGAGGCGCGAGGCGACTTCTCCGCCCTGGTGGCCTCCCATGCCGTCACACACCACGTACAGGCCGAGGTCGTTGTCGATCAGGAACGAGTCTTCGTTGTTCTCGCGCTTCTGACCGACGTCGCTCAACCCTGTCGCGATGTACCGCATTCTGCTTCCTTTCCCCGTGGACAGCCCCCGACTCGCGCAGCGATGCCCGCGCTCATTGTTACATCATTCGGCCTGCCCGCGGGACCAAAGTCCGCAAGATGCAGCTACTCGAGGAGCTGAGATGCTGCGAGTGTAGGCCACTGGGGGGCGTTGATCAGGACGCGCGTCTGAAGGCTCACATCAGCGTCTTGAGTCTCCTGCTGCAAGCGGCCAACCGGGTACAGCCAAGCCTCGGAGTGCCAGAGTCGACCGCGAGTCACCTGCTCTGGACCTGCTGGGCCTCGATCGCGCCACTCGGCTTCGACGAGCGCGATGAGCGAGTCCTGGCTCACACCCAGGCTGCCTGGCGCGCGCCACTCGAGCAACCGGTAGGCGCGCTCGGATACCACCGGACCCGAGGCCTCGTCGAAGCGCAGTGTGGTGTGCCAGCTCGCGCCGACACCCAGCGGAAGGCGCGGCAACGGATCGAGCAGCAGGCTTGGTAGCATCGCGCGCGCGAAGCCGAAGAACGGAAGCTGACTGCGGTCGTCGAAGCCCGTATCGAGGAGCGTCGTCTGCAGTCGCTGCTGGGTTCCGGCTCCTCCTCGCTCTTCAGGCAGCATCAGCTGCAGCTCGACGCGGCGCTCCACCTGATCTGGGGCACGGTGCATCGTCACCTCTCCTCGCAGGGTCAGGCGACGCGAGGCGTCTTCTCCCACTCGGGTCACGCTGAATGCCACGATCTGACGGGCCTGGTCTGCTGGCCGAAACCGAGCCAGCGTTCTCGCCAGGGTGTGGCGTGGCGCAGCTCCCTTCGACGAGACGCGCAGCGCTGCCTGCTGCCTGCTGTAGCCCGGGGGACTCGGTTCGGGGGGAGAGGGGGCGTTGCTCGGCGCCGAACTCTGCTCGGTACTTGACGCTTCCGGTCTTGCCGTGTGGATCTGACTCGGCTGTCCAGAGCAAGCCAACGCCAGGGCTCCCCCGGTGCAGACGACCAGCCAGGAGAGCGAGCTCATGGCAGGAGCACGGTCGAGCCAACCGTCTTTCGCGCTTCGAGATCGGCGTGCGCTTTGCGAACTTCGGCGAGGGCGTACCGCTGTCCGATATGAACCTGCAGCGCGCCCTCCCGGAGCGCAGAGAACAGCGCCTCGCTGGCCTCCAGCAGCTCGGTGCGGAGCTTGGTATAGGTGGCCAGCGTCGGCCGAGTGAGGTACAGCGAGCCCTTCTGGCTGAGGACGCCGATGTCGAGCGGCGGAACCTTGCCCGACGACTGGCCGAAGCTGACCAGCGTGCCGCGGGCCGCGAGGCAGTCCAGCGAGTCCATGAAGGTCGCTCGACCGACGGAGTCATAAACCACCGGTACGCCTGCGCCGTCGGTGAGTTCACGGATCCTCGTGGATACTGATTCCTTGCGGTAAAGAATGACTTCGCTGGCGCCGTGCTGCCGTGCAAGCCTTGCCTTGGCCTCGCTGCCCACGGTCGCGATTACCCTGGCGCCCAGGTGCTTTCCCCACTGGCAGAGCAGGCTGCCGACGCCGCCCGCCCCGGCGTGCACCAGGATACTCTCTCCCCCCCGAACCCGGTACGTGCGCCGAAGCAGGTACTCGGCAGTCAGGCCCTTGAGCAATATGGCAGCCGCGACCTCATCGCTGACGTCGTCGGGAAGTGGGACCAGACGGTCCGCGGCGATCACCCGTGCCTCGCTGTACGCGCCCAGGCTCGCTCCGGCATAGGCCACGCGATCACCGACCTCGAACTCCGTCACACCGTGCCCCAGCGCGGTGATCACCCCCGCGGCCTCGGCGCCAGGTGTGAAGGGTAGGCTGGTCTCGTACAAACCCGTACGGAAATACGTGTCGATGAAGTTCAGCCCGATCGCCGTGTGGCGGAGCTGCACCTCTCCCGGGCCTGGAGCGGGGGTCGTGTCGGTCACGAACTCCAGAGCGTCGACGCCTCCGGTCCGGCGCACCACGACGGCCTTTCGCTCAGCTGTGCTCATGTCCGGAGGCTACCGCCTTCGAGTCGTGGAGGACACTAGCTCCAGGCGAACAGCGGTTGCTCGTAGTGGGCCACGCGCGTGGTGCGACCGAACAGAGCGACCTCCCGAAACTGGTAGATGAGGGCAGCGGTGGGGGCGAAGATGCGTAGCTCTCCGAGTTGCATCGACAGCACCGGCCGATCGCTCTGCGGGATCGGCCACAGATCGACCAGCGCTTCGCGTTCCAGCGCCGCCAGCGGGATGCGGTGAATCGCCCCAACCTCGGCGGGGTCGGCGCACAGTGCTGGTTCGCTACCGCCCCACAGCACGACGGGCGTCATGCAGAAGCCCGAGCGAGTCTCGAAATCGTCCAAGCAGCCGAGCACGTGCGCTTCGGGAAGCGCGAGGCCGATCTCTTCCTCGAGCTCGCGCAGCGCCGCGACCACGGGGGTCTCTCCGGGATCCAGGCGCCCACCCGGCAGGGCGAATTGCCCAGCGTGGCGTGACAGCGTTCGCGAGCGCTGGGTGAGGATGAAAGCGGGACCTTCACGCTCGTCGACGAGCGTGAAGGCGACGGCGGCGGGGCGCAGGTTGGCTTTGGCGATGCTCTGGCGCTCGAACTCCGCGAGGCGTCGGCGAATCGGCTCGAGCCAGTCCGTTGCCACGGCGACTGGCGTTTCGGAGGGGGACACCAGGACAGAGTCGCACAGGAGCAGAGCGTTGGTGGCGCTGATGACGCGTAGCGAAACCCCTGGCTGAAGCATGTTGCTGGTACGAGGCGACAAGCTGCAGTCCAGCGCGTTGTTCGATTGCCGTCACGACGACAGGGAAGTACTTACGACGCGAGCCTCGGTCGAGTCCGAGTTGCCGAAACGAGCAGTCGCGCGGTGCGCGTAGGAGACAATCAGATGGCGTTGGTGCACGAGTCGATTCTGGATGCGGTTGGGGGCACCCCGATGGTCAAGCTCTCGAGGATCGCCCACAACTTGCCTTGCGAGTTGTTCGGCAAGCTCGAGTTCATGAATCCCGGTGGTTCCGTCAAGGACCGCATCGGTGTGCGCATGCTGCTCGAGGCGGAGAAGTCCGGGCGCATCAAGCCAGGGGACACGCTGATCGAGCCGACCAGCGGCAACACGGGCATCGGTCTGGCGATGGCAGCTGCGGTGCGTGGCTATCGCATGATCATCACCATGCCCGAGAAGATGAGTCGGGAGAAGCAGGTGGTGCTCGAGGCGCTCGGCGCCGAGATCATCCGTACCCCCACGGAAGCAGCCTGGGATTCCCCCGAGAGCCACATCGGTGTCGCCAAGCGCCTGCGTGAGGTGATCCCCAACTCACACATCCTCGACCAGTACTCCAACGAGGACAACCCGCTGGCGCACGTGGAGGGTACGGGGCGCGAGATCCTCGAGCAGTGCGAAGGCAAGCTCGATGCGCTGGTCGCGACTGCGGGAACCGGCGGCACCATCACCGGTATCGCGCGGGTGCTGAAGAAGGAGATCCCTTCGTGCAAGATCATCGGGGTGGACCCCGAGGGATCGATCCTGGCGGGCCCTGGAGAGATCCGTTCCTACAAGGTCGAGGGCATCGGCTACGACTTCATCCCGGACGTGCTGGATCGGTCATTGGTCGACCGCTGGATCAAGTCGAACGATCGCGATTCTTTCCGTGTGGCCCGGCAGCTGATCCGTACGGAAGGATTGCTGTGTGGTGGCTCCTCGGGCTCGGCGGTCTGGGCTGCCCTGCAGGTGTGTCGGGAGATGCCTGAGGGCTCGCGGGTGTGCGTGATCCTCCCCGACAGCATCCGCAACTATCTCACCAAGTTCGTGGACGACGTGTGGATGCGTCAGAACGGCTTCGGAGCCGCCGACTGGGAGGTCGGCACGATCGGTGAGATGGTGCGCAGCCGTCCGCCCCAGACCGTGATCACGGTTCCGGACGACCGTTCCCTCGGCGACGCCGTGGAGCTGTTCAAGCGTCACGGCATCAGCCAGATGCCCTGCACGTCTCAGGGTGCGCTGACGGGAATCATCACGGAAACGGATCTGCTCACGCAGCTGGTCCAGGGGCGAAACCGCCAGTCATCCATCGCCGAGGTCATGGTTCGGCGTGTATCCACGGTGTCTGCGCACGATCCCGCGGCCAGTCTGCAAGAGATCTTCGAGCGCGGCGAGGTCGCCATCGTGGTCGATGACCAGCGTCACGTGCAGGCCGTGCTCACCAAGATGGACCTGATCGACTTCCTGGCGAATCGTCTGACCAAGGCTCCCTGAGCGGTGCGTCCGTCTCCGACGCCATCGCTCAGTTGGCGTCGGGGCGCGACGGCGGTGGGTTGGACGGACGGCTCTGTAGATCGCGGAGCCTCTCGAGGGCGCGCTCTCCGAGGGCGGTCAGGGGAGTGTAGCCATCGGGGCGATGGCGAAGCTCGGCGCCGCGCACCTGGTCGTCGCGGCCCGCGAGCGCGTGATCGATGTCGGCGATCAGCTCGAGCATGCCGGGGTAGCGGTTCTCGGGGTGCTTGCGCAGCGCCGAGAGCACGATGCGTTCGATGGACTCTGGAATCGCCTCGAGGAGCCACGACGGGGGCGGCGCCGGAGACAGCAGCTGATGAGCCAGCAGCTCGGTCTTGAGCGCCTCGTCGAACGGCAGCTCGCGAGTCAGCAAGCGAAACATCACCACACCGAGGCCGTAGACATCGGCTCGAGCATCCGCGCCCTCGGTGAGCACCTGCTCGGGGGCCATGTACTCGATGGTGCCAGCGACCATGCCACGGGACAACGGCGGCTCGTCCGCGAGCTTGGCCAGGCCGAAGTCGAACAACTTGACCCTGGGCTGCTCTTCGTTGCCGCAGAGAAACAAGTTGTCGGGTTTGACGTCGCGGTGGATGACGCCCTCCGAGTGAGCTGCGGCGAGGCCGAGCGCTGCTTGTCGTACGATGCCGAGCGTGTAGCGTACGTGTGCCTCGGGATCCTGATACAGCTCCGGACGCTGGAAGTGTTCCCCCAGCGTCTCCCCCTGGAGCCGCTCCATCACGAGGTAAGGTACACCGTCCTCGTCGTGGAGGTGCGCTTCGCCGTAGTCGAGGATCTCCACGACGTTCGGATGCGAGACCTTCGCCGACACCTCCACCTCACGTCGAAAGCGCTCGCGCGCTTCTCGCGTTGCGTGACGCGCGACCTTGATCGCCACCTCGAGCCCGCTCTTCACCTCGCGCGCCAGATAGACGTTCCCCATGCTGCCCCGGCCGAGCAATGCCTCGACGTGGTAGCTCGAATCCAGTGGGGAACCTGTCAGCGGACCAGACACGAGATCCTCCTTCCTAGAGCGTCGGAAGAAAAAACGCTAGATCCGGACCATGTCGCGGAGGTTTCTCCAACGTCAGGCCAGTGACTACCTTCAGCGCTTCGGTCCCTGGGCGATCGTCGCCGGAGGCTCTGAAGGTATCGGCGCTGCGTTCGCCGAGGAACTCGCGGCTCGCGGCTTCGACCTGGTGCTCGTCGCAGAGCGCGCCGAACCCCTCGAGGGGTTCGCGAGAGATCTCGCGAGTCGGTCGTCTCGACGCGTGCGCCCCCTGGTCTTGGATCTGGGGGAGCTGGACGCTCATGCCCAGCTCAGAGCAGAGGTGGAAACCCTCGATGTTGGCCTTGGCGTCTACAACGCGGCCTTCTCCGAGGTGAAGCCCTTCAACGAGCAGAGCTTGCAGGCAAAGCTGCGGACGCTGGACGTGAACGCCCGGGGCGCGCTGATGTTCTGCGACTGGGTCGCCCCACGTCTCACGGCGCGGGGACGCGGCGGGTTGCTCCTGATGAGCTCCCTTGCCGCCTTGCAGGGGACCCCACGGGTGGCGAGCTATGCGGCAACCAAGGCCTTCGATCTGGTGCTCGCCGAGGCGCTATGGCACGAGCTGAAGCCGGCCGGGGTGAGCGTCCTGGCGGCCTGCGCCGGTGCCACTCGCACGCCGGGCTACACCAAGACTCAACCGAAGCACGCGGGGCTGCTCTCTCCCCCGCTGATGGAGCCCGAAGAGGTCGCCCGGGAGGCGCTGGACGCCCTGGGCAGCGGTCCGAGTCACGTGATCGGCCGAAGCAATCGTCTGGTCGCCTCGCTGCTGGCCCGCGTACTCGGAAGGCGACGGGCGGTGGAGACCCTGGGGCGCTCGATGGACGACCAGTACCGATGAATCCGCGAGGATATGACCAGGAGCCGGGCGCTTTCAGCGCTCGCCAGCCGCTGTGATGGCGACGCCCAGATAGGCGCTGAGGCGCACGCGGTGTCGCTCGAGCGCCACTCCGTCGTCGCGCACGACTCGGGGCTCTCCGAGCTGGATGTCGAAGAGCGTGCCGAAGACTCCGTCGACCCGATCGCTCAACACCAGACGCAGCTCACCCATCAGCGTTCCGACCAGGGACTGGGATTCCGTACGCCGGTCGCCGCTGTCCAGGATCACGCGTTCTCCAGTGACGCCGATGCCCCAGCGCGCTGGCAACCAGCGCTCGATGCCGAGGGTGAACAGCCCTCGGAGGTGCGCGACTCGCGGTCTGGAGTCCGTGAACTCGAACGCCACGGTGGTGTCGGTCGACAGGCGAATGCCCGGATTCGCCGCGAGGCTCTGCGCGACGCCCTCGAAGCCCAGACCCAGCCCAAACAACACGTTGGGGTCCTGAGCGTAGGTCGTGGCGGCGTAGGTCGGCTCGAAGTCGAGCCGATAGGGTGTGCGTTGTGGAGTCGATGGCCCCGGTGAGGTGTCGGCGAGTGGCGCAGCGCCAGCGCGAGTGGTGGTCTTCCCTGGCGATTCTGCACCTGCCACCGTGGCCGCGGGCTCCGGCTCTGAAGGGGCTGGTTCCGGTTCCCTGGCGAGCGCCTCGACGGCGCTGCGAACGGCCAACGCCAGTTCCTCGAAATGCACGTCGTCGCTCGCGCCATTGCGTCCGACCTTGCGTTCGCCGACCACCTCTCCGTGACGCGTGAAGATCACACGCGACGTCCGAGGGTCGCTCAGGTCAATCCACACCGTCAGTCGCTCGCCGCCGCCCTGGCTAGCCCGGGCGGTGAGGTCCGACTCCGGTATGCGCTTGCTGCGCACGTCGACGAGCAGCTGATGGCTCAGGGCGCGGTGAAGCGCCAGGACCTGTGCTGGCTCTCCAGAGATGCGTACCGTGAGCGCATCGCTCGCGAAGCTCGCGGGTGACAGCAATGTCAAGAGCGCGGCGACGAGCGCCCCCAAGAAGAGGCTCGGCGCGGTTCCTTGGGGCAGCGAGATCCACCCCAGGGCGGCGTTCATGGCTTGCTCAGGGCGCTCAGGCGACGCTGGGCTTCTCCAGCCGCCGCTGACTTGGGAAAGCGTCGCAGGAGCTGGGACCAAGCTTCACGCTCCCGCTTCGCGTCCCCCATCGCTTGCAGGGCCCTCGCGCGACCCACCAGAGCCTCTTCGCGCAGCGCGGGCTGGCTCTGGCGGATGTAGTCGTCGTAGGCCGTGAGGGCTCGCTCTGGGCTGCCGTGATCCAGCGCCAGCTGGCCGAGCAGGGCTCGCGAGGCCCCCGACTCTCGGGCCTCGGGGTAGCGTCGGATGAGATCCGTGTACAGCGCTTCCGCGCGTTCCAGGCGTCCCTGGGCCCGAGCTTCGTTCGCTTGGCGGAACAGACTGCTCGCGCTGGGGATTCCGGGAGGAATTGGCCGCACCGGCGGAACGCTCCTGCGTCGCTTCACAGCGGACGCCGGAGACACTTGCTGCGCCGAGCTTGCCGTGGGCGCTTGCGCGATCGCGAGTCCGTTCGACAAGGTCGATGATGGTGGAACCACGCGCTTCGCAGCTCGAGCCGGCGTTGCCGGAGGATTTGCTGACGACCGCTCGCTGGCCCCTCCAAGCGCCGCAGTGGTTGCCGCGGTCTCTGCCTCGCCACCGCCATGGGCCACGCCGCCGAGCGCCGCGGCAGCCCCCGCGATCAGGAACCCTCCCAGCATCAACGCGCTAGCTCGGCGACGCTTGTTCGCTGGACGCTCGTCCGGGGGTGAGGGAGAGACAGGCACCCGGGGCGAAGCAGCAGCCTGTGGCTCTCTCGCCCGCTCCTCGGCTATCTGCCCGAGGACGCCCCCCAGCGCGAACTCGAGGGCGCCTTGGTCCAGGGTCAACGCCTGTCGAAAGTGCTCGCGCGCATCTCTTTCCGCGCGGCAAGCGACACAGCGTGCTAGGTGCTCGTTGAGCACGCGCGCTTCGGCTTCGCTGAGATCGTGCTTCGCGAGCTTGTCGAAGAGCTCTTCGGGGTGCAGCTCGGTGATGTTGCGAGGCGAAGCGTGCGGAGGCAGGCGGCGCGGCGAACTCATGCTTCACCTCCCGCGTCGCGCGTGGTGTCGAGGCACCTGGCCGCCCCGCCGGCGCGCTGGGAGCTGGGTTGCTCGAGGTCGGTCAAGCGCGCGCGCAGCGCCGCCTTCGCGAGACGTAGGCGGCTCTTGACGGTGTTTCGCGGCACCTGCATCGCCTCGGCGATCTCGTCGATACTGAAGCCAAGCACGGTGCGTAGCGCGAGCGTCTCCGCTTGCTCCTCCACCAGCTCGTCCAGCAGGGCATGCACGTGAGAGGCCACCTCTTCCCGCGGATTCACCAGCTGTTCGGGTTGAGCCAAGGCGTAGCTCTCGTGAACCTCGGCACGGCGGCGCTCCCGACGTCGAGCGGCCAGCGCCGTCCGCGTGGTGATGCGGCTGGTGTAGGTGCTGAGATTCGATTCCGCGCGGTATTGAGGTAAGCTGCGAATCAGAGCGACGAAGGACTGCTGGATCACGTCGTCGGCATCTGGATGCTGCGGACCCAGGATCACCCGAGCCGTGCGCGCGACCAGCGGGCCGAGAGCTCGAAGGAGCTCGGTGATCGCGTCGAGCTCTCCGGCGACGGCGCGCTCCACCAGCTCCGGTTCCCGAGCCGCACGCGCTTCAGCGGCTGCGGCTCCCCGTGTGGAGGTGGATGTGGGACGAAAGGACATGACGAACCGGCTCAGGACACCAAGAGTAGCTCAACCTCGTACGGCGCGCGCTTCAGCTGACTCTTGATCTTGCGCTTGGCCCGTAGCTCGAGCTGACGAACCCGCTCGCGGGAGACGCCAAGCGCCTGGCCGAGCTCGCTGAGTGACATCTCCTCATCTGGACTCGCCATGAGGTGAGACTCGACGATGAAGCGCTCGCGGTCGTCCAGGGATTCCAGCGCGGCGGCGACGACGTCCCGGCGCACGTCGCACACTTCCCTGGAGAGCAGCAGCACCTCGGAGTCCGGTGCGTCGTCAGTGAGCTCCTCGAGGCGCGTCAGCTGTCCGCCAGGGCTCACGGGCTCATCCAGGGCGACGTCCCGCCGGTTCCACTCGGACATCCCGCGGCGGAACTGCTCCAGGCTCACTCCGGCCCGGTCCGCCAGCGCCTCGTCGACCGCGTCCTGATCTCCCGTCTCCTGGAGCAGGCGTTCCCGCTCGTGGCGCAGCGGGTGGAGACGCCGCTGAAGCTTGCTTCGCCCCGCAGGGACCAGCGAGCGATTGTGCCAGACGAAGCTGAGCATCTCCGCACGGACCCAGAAGCTGGCGTAGGTCATGAAGCGCAGGCCGCGCTCGGGGTCGAAGGTTTCGCAGGCGCGGAGCAGCCCGATGCGCCCCACGGCGACCAGGTCGTCGAGGGGGGCGCGCCCGGAGGCGTACTTGTGCGCCAGCGCCCGCACCGAGTCCAGGTGCGACTCGACCAGTCGGTTTCGCGCAGCGACATCCTGATGGTCGCGCCACGCACGGCACAGCTCCAGTTCTTCCATCCGGTCCACGGTACTCGCGTGGTTCCCGCTGCCGGCCGAGGCGTTCAACGAACGCAGAGATTTGGTATTGCGGTCATGCACGTCGCTGTTCGACTCCGCAGATCCCAACGAATCATCGCTGAAGCGCACGATTGCTCGCGATGCCGGGAAGGAAGCAGCCATCGTCGTGCTAGTAGGCTGAGCAACGGGATCCGGGTCACGGCGTGGCGACGCTTTTTCCTCACCAGGTGTCGATTCTCCGCGAGACGAGGTGCTCGCTTTTTTCCACGGTGAATGACCTCCAAAACGACTGGAGTTCTTGAGCGCTCTGGAGGAAGCGTTGCGGCTCGGCGTTTGAACCGTGGAGGAGCCTACGGCTTGAAGGGCGCTTGCAGATTGAAGGGCGCTTGCAGATTGAAGGGCGCTGGCAGATTGAAGGGCGCTGGCAGATTGAAGGGCGCTGGCAGATTGAAGGGCGCTGGCAGATTGTGTGGGGTTTTCGGCTGCAGGGGTGGCGCGTGAGCTCATGCACCGGAGCATCGTCAAGCCCTGTGAAGGGCTTGTTCGGAGAAGTATTAAGTAGTGTTGCGTTGGAACCGCTCGGTGAAATGGCGCGCCCTCCCCCCCAAGAAATCCCCTCGTTCATCAGATGAATCTGCGGTTCTTGAGCTGGGCTTCGTTACAGCTCGGAAACGCTGTCTGGTCGCGGAACCTACAAAACGCCTCGAGGCGCCGTCCCTCCCCTTTTTCTCACTTCCACGTGAGCGGGGATTGACGACGCCTCTTGGCGGACTAGCTGGCGACTCAGCTGCTGCTCAGAGCAAGCTCTTGAGCGTCACGCCCATTTCCGCGGGGGTCGGTGCGACCTTCACACCCGCTGCTTCCAGCGCTGCGATCTTG
>JAGQIY010001322.1 GCA_020430865.1 Myxococcales bacterium | reverse complement strand
GTCGGTCAGAGTCAGGGTGCGGCCGTAGCTGTGCTCGTGGCCATTCACGATGAAGGCGCCCTCCGCCTGACAGCGCTGGTAGACGCCGTAGCCAGCCTCGTTGCCCTTGCCACCGAGCTGCATGTCGTACTGGTTCACGTGCCAGCCACACATGCGCCAGATGTTGGTGCTCGCTCCGAGTTCTTGGCGCATGAAGTCCTCGTGGCCGCTACCAAGCAGCCCGACGCCACTCAGCACGAACTTGAAGCCCTTGTACGTGCACGCGTGCTTCACGCCGACTTCGCCTTCGCAGTTGACATCGGAGATGGTGTCGAGCTCGCGCTGGATCACCTTCTGGTACTCGGACCACTTGGAGGTGTCGTGGTTGCCGACGACAGCGAACCAAGGGATGTTGCCCAGGCCGTCGTGCATGAACTTCTCCCACGCCGCGGGGTTGTCCTGGTAGTCGAAGTCGCCCATGTGGATCACCATGTCGACGTCGGAAGCGCGGATCACACCGAGCAGATCCTTGGCGTCCTGAGACAGGCTCTGGTCGCCGAAGAACGCGACCCTCAAGCCCATCTCCGTGGGGATATACGAGGTGACGCCCCCGCTTCCGGAGCTGCCCCCGGCACCGCCCTGAGCGCTGCTTCCCCCGCTTCCGCCCTGGGTGCCGCCCCCCTGAGCGCCCCCCGTGGCCCCGCTACCCGCGGCGGCAACACCAGCGGTCGCACCGCTGCCAGCGTTGGCACCAGCGCCGTCGGAGTCCCCCGACGACGAGCAGGCGCTGACGCCGACGGCCACCAATCCCAGGCCACCCAGGGTCAACCACGAGTTTCTCATAGCGTTCAGTCCGCGCAGTGTCGCCAGCAGCCTGGGCCGCGGCAAACCCGAAGACCCAGCGTAACCAACAAGTCACGCCTGTGAAGGCGCTTGCGGCCAAGTGTCGCGAGTCGAGCCCAGCGCATGCCTAGAGCGTGGCGCGACGCTGTTGCAGTTGCAACACACCTGCCCTGTTCCTAGACTCCATGCATGAGCCGGTCGGCCAACAACCAGCGCGAGCTCCGGGACGCCCTCCGGGCTGCCGGTCTGCGCGCGACGATTCCTCGCGTCCGCGTGCTGAGCGCCCTGGGCGCGGCCACCACTCCGCTGAGCCATGGAGACATCGCGGACGGTCTCGCGGAGGAGGGCTTCGACCGAGCAACGGTCTACCGCAACCTGATCGACTTGACGGACGCGGGCCTGCTACGACGCAGCGATCTCGGCGACCACGTGTGGCGCTTCGAACTCGCATCCGGAGAGCATCACGAGCACGAGGACAGCCACGCCCACTTCGTGTGCGCCTCCTGCGGCGCCGTGGAGTGCCTGCCCGCGGAGAGCGTGACGTTGTCTCCGAGCCGTGGTGCACCCAAGGCGTTGAAGGGCAGCGACCTCGAGAT
Source organism: Myxococcales bacterium (assembly GCA_020430865.1). The sequence goes on along the minus strand of JAGQIY010001322.1, from coordinate 4,326 downwards.
CCAGGTGCGTGGGCTCTGCGACAGCTGCGCCTGACTCAGCGGCGCCGCGCCATCTCGGCCACCAAGCGCTGTAGCGTGGATAGGGCCGTGGTGATCTTGCCGAGGAAGCTCGGCGAGTGGGGGATGAGCGTGAAGTTCGGGTGCTGGGACCAGAGACGACGCAGCTTCATGTCGAGCGCGATCGCCTCTTCTTGGCTCTCGATACGCACACGATTGCCGCCCTCGATACCCAGCCCTCCCGCGGCAGCGGTCTCGAAGAACACGACGGCGTCGTAGCGCTCGAGCTCGGCCTCGAGCGAGGTCTGCAGGCTGTCGAAGAACGAAGTCCCGTCGTCGGGCCAGTACGCAGCGCCGTCCACCGTCCCGCGATCACAGAGCAGCACGCGATCGGGATAGCGGTAGGACTGGACGTCTTCCAGGTTGCGTTGGACGTGATAGATGGCCGTCTGCACACAGCGCAGCCCGCGGGGCTCGGTGCAGCGTGGGAAACCTCCGCCAAACATGATCGTTGCCGCCTCGGGCACGTTCACGACTTGCTCGCCGAGCTCCCGGCGGAACAGGTCCGCGGCTGTGGTCTTGCCGCCACCGGGTCCGCCCGTGACGACGATGCGGGTACGTCGGATGCCGTTCTCGTTGACGTGGAGCTTTTCGGGACGATGACTCACGCGAAGGAGCTTACTCCGTCGTCGGCGAGACCAGTGCAGGCTTCGCGTTCACCCCCCTTGGCAGCAGCCCGCAAAGCCTGCGTCGGTGCGCCCACTCGAGCCGTCGTTGCGCAGGGGCTGCGGTGGCTTTGGCTGGAGGTGGGAGGCACCTGGAGCGTCTCACCCCCAAATTCACGAATTTTTTCGCGGTCCCGCAAGCCATGCGTCGAGTCGGCACGGGGGTTGCTCTGGCGAAGCGAAGATCCGTCGGCTGAGCCGCGGCTCGCAGAAGGAGGAACCGTGCTCGTCTCTGACATCATGACCCGTAACGTGCTCACCGTGTCCCCCGACGCCACGGTGAAGGATGTCGCCTGGGGACTGCGTATCCGTGGGGTTACGGGTGCACCGGTGAAGGACGGTGACGGGCACCTGCTTGGGATCGTCTCCCGCAGCGATCTCAACGACCCGAGTCGAGTGGGGGACGACGTCCCCCAGAGCAACGGCACGACCGCGAGCCAGGCGATGACGCCGGCGCTGTTCGCGGTGCGAGACACGGACACCGTGCTCGACGCAGCCAAGCGCATGGTCGAGACGGGCACGCATCGGCTGGTGGTCGTCGACGCCGACGGACACCTCGTCGGCATCGTCACGCCGATGGACGTCTTGCGCTGCTACGTCACCCGTGGTGGCAACCTGGAGTGAGGCGGCTCTCCACGATGCGGGAACTCCGCCACCCTCGTCGTCTCCCCCGCTGAGCCGGGAACAGCTGGGTTCTCGCCAGTTCCGCGCGTCGCGCGCCGGGGTCGACGCTGGTCCGGCACTTGCTGCTGGTCAGGGTTGTGCAAGAACGTCCCAGTCTGGCGTGGCGAGTCGCCGCGAGCGTGCTGACCTTGACGCTCAGCTGGTCCGGCTGCGTGGCCGCGCGAGAGGAGCCCGCGGGCACCAAAGATTCCACGGAGAAATCGCGCTCCAGCGCTCTGCCGGCTCCTGAGTCGTACGACGAGTTCGCTGGGGACGCTCCCCATCGGCTCGAGTGGCGGTATCCACGGTTCAGCGAGGCTCAGCTTGGCCTGAGCCTCACGCAGTCCGCCGCTGGACTGGCCCTGGAGCTGGGACTTCCACTGGCGGACAGCGGCTGGCGACGTGGGATCCTCTTCGACGACCAGGCACGCAAGCTGTTGGTCGCTCGCTCTCATGCAGGTCGCACGCGCGCAGCGCACCTCAGCGACATGGCCTGGTACTCCACGATGGCCTTCTCGGTCTTCGACTCCGCCCTGACGCCGCTGCTGGGAGACTCTGGCAACACCGACGTCGCCCTGCAGCTGACCTTGATCGACTGGCAAGCGTTTGGCTTCGCGTTCTTGCTCACTCGCATACCGCACAAGGCGCTGGGCCGCGGAAGACCCAGCCTCGAGGGCTGCAAGCACGACCCCCACTACGAGCCCGCCTGCAACCCGGCGAATCCAGGGCGAACCGCGAGCGCCTTCAGCGGCCACAGCTCCATGAGCTTCACCGCTGCGTCCCTCGTGTGCATGCACCACATCCATCTCGAACTGTACGGCGACCCGGCGCTGGACTACGGGATCTGTGGCCTCGCGCTGGCGAGCGCCGGCACCGTTGGCGCGTTGCGCATCGTCGCCGACAAGCACTGGACCTCCGACGTGCTCGTGGGCACCGGGGTCGGTTTGCTCTCCGGTCTCGGGGTGCCCTATCTCTTCCACTACTCGCAACCCGCTGAGGCCGATGCAGACCTCGATCCAGCGCCAGTTCAGGTCGCCGTCGCCCCCGTGCTCGACCGCGACTCGGTGGGAGTGGGCGCCCGCGGCTTCTTCTAGGACTCGGCGGCGTGAGCGACGGCGTCTTCGACGATCTGCGCCACGTGCTCATCGACCAGGCGATAGATGATGCGCTTTCCGTCACGCTGGGACTCCACGAGACGGGCGTCGCGCAGCACCCGCAGTTGATGACTCGCTGCGCTCTGTTCCAGGCCGCAGAGCGTCGCCAGCACCCCGGCGCTCTGCGGGCCGCGCCGACACAACGCCAGGAGCACGCGCAGCCGCGCTGGATGAGCCATCGCGCTCAATAGATCCACCGCGTTCTCCAGGGCTCGGGGTGAGGGGCCGCGCTCGACGTTGCCGCGTGGCAAAACCTCGCGCTCGAGGTGCAGAGCGACGCGGCTGGCGCGCTTCAAGGCTTGGCCTCCGCGTGCACCACCGCTGCGTCGAACAGCGCACAGGGAGCCTGACAGGGTCTCGGCTCCGTCTGCAGCGTGGTGTGACGGATCTCGAAGCGTCGCGCCAGTAGCTCCTCGACGCGCACCCGCAGGTCGGTCGCAGCGACCCGCTCATCGTAGACGATGTGCGCGGACAGTATCGGTTCGCGTCCGTCGACGGACCACAGATGCAGTTCATGCACGTCAGTCACCCCATCCACGGCCTCCAGCTCGCGCAGCACCGCCTCGGCGTCGACGCCTCGAGGAGCGAAATCGAGCAACACCCGGGTCGCATCCTTCAGCAACCGCCAGGTGCCCCAGAGCACCAGCGCGCCGATCAGCAGGCTGGCGATGGGGTCCGCCATGGGGAACCCCAGCCAGACGCCGAGCGCTGCGACCACCGCGGCCACCGACCCCAGTGCATCGGCCAACATGTGGGCCAGCGCGCCCCGCACGTTGAGCCCCTGGGAGTCCGAACGGTAGAGGTGCCAGGCGCTGCCCAGGTTGATCAGGAGCCCGATCGCGCCAGTGATCATCACCGGCCAGGGTGCGACGTCCACAGGCTCACCCAGCATGCGCTCGATTGCCTCCCGGAAAATCGAGAAGCACGCAACGGCCAGGATGATCCCGTTGACGAACGCGCCGAGCACCTCTGCCCGGAGCAAGCCGAAGCTGCGGGTTGGACTCGGCGCGCGACGGGCGAGGAAGGCCACGGCCAGGGCGAGCGAGAGCGCCCCGACGTCTGTCACCATGTGCGCCGCGTCCGACAGCAGGGCCAGGGAGTTGGTCATGAAGCCGACCACCACCTCGATCACGAGGAACGCACCGTTGAGCACGAGCGCCCAGGTCAGCGCGCGCCGGCCCGCGGAATCCTCCACGGCGCGGGACCCGTGACCTCCATGAGCGTGACCTCCGTGAGCGTGACCATGCATGATGAATCGTTCATATGAATGATTCGTCATGCCATTGCAAGGCGAATCCCCGAGCCCTCCGGCGCAATGCGAGGCCTTGGCAGTGGTTGGGGACGATTGCCACGGCTCCTCCACAGCCTGGCTGCTATACGCGCAGCGAACGATGGAGAACGCTCCACAATCCGAGCCCCCCAGCGTCAGCGCGCTCGAGCACGCCGCGCTGGCTGCTTGGCCCGCCGAGCGGGTCAGTGAACTGGACGGCTGGCGCCTGCGCTACATGCGCGAGGTCACCCGGCGCGCGAACAGCGTGTGGCCGCTCTCGACGACTCCAAGGGCCACCGAGGAGCTCGAGCGACAGGTAGCCGAAGCCGAGGCCTTCTACGAGAAGCTCGGGGCGAGCCAGGTGTTGTTTCAGATGACGCCGCTGGCAGATCCTGGCCTCGAGGCGGTGCTCGAGGCGCGGGGCTATCGCCTGGATGCGCCAGTCTCGATCCAGATCGCGCCCCTCAGCAAGTTGATCCAGTTAACTCCGCGCGGCAACGCCTGCGTCGAGCTGACT
>JAGQIY010001321.1 GCA_020430865.1 Myxococcales bacterium | reverse complement strand
ATGGACGTCGACCTGCGCATCGCCTTCGCCTTGCGCTGGGTGGAGGGCATGGAGCTCAGCGAGGTCGCTGCGCTCACCGACGTTTCCTTGGCCACGACCAAGCGCCGACTCAAATCCGCGCGGGAACGCTTTGAGGCCGCGGCCGCCAGGAATCCCTTCCTTCAGGACTGGTTGGGGGAGAGGGAGTCATGAGCATCGACCTGCAGGAGCTGTCTCGCCAGATCCGCGATCTGCAAGACAGCGCGGCCGAGACGCTGGAAGCGCCGAGCGTGGAGCAGCGCATGGCAAGCATCCACGAGAAGCTCGGCCGGCGCAGCCAAGAGCGCCAGGCCGCTCTGCGGCGAGAGTACGCCAAGAACGTCCTCGCTGGAGCGCTCGGCGCCGCAGCTGCGGTCCTGATCTCGTGGTGGATGACTCTCGAGCGCCCGCTGGACGCGAGCCTCGGCGACCAGCGCCTGACCGGCGGTTCCTGGGTCGCCACGACGGACTCCGAGCGGCCGGTGACGTTCTCCGACGGCAGTCGGCTCACCCTGAAGAGGAGCGCGCGCGGGCGCGTGTTGAGACTCGCGGAGCACGGCGCGAGCTTCGCGCTGGAGCGCGGCACCATTCACGCCCAGGTAGTACCGCACGAAAACAACCACTGGGTGGTCGCCGCGGGGCCGTTCGAGGTCCTGGTCACGGGCACGGAGTTCGACGCCAGCTGGGATCCCGAGACGGAGGCACTCACGGTGCAGATGCAGCACGGGTCGGTTCAGATCAGCGGGGCGTGTCTCGACGGACCTCGCACCCTGAGCGGCGACCAGCGCGGACAGTTCAGCTGCGCTCTTCCTGCGCCGAGCGCCGTGCCCGCGCCGAAGCCGCACTTGGAGGCTCTTGCCGCGCACGAGAACGCGGAGATCCCCGCTGAGCCCGGCGCCGAGACCAGCCATCCCAGACGGCCGGAGAGCGTCGCCTCGGGCGATCCGGCGCCCCCTCCTGCGGCCCCGAGCAGCGCGCCCAGCGCGGCGCGAGCGCCAGGGGAAGACTGGCAAGCGCTCGCCCGCGCGGGCCGCTTCAAGGCCGCGCTGGCCGCCGCCGAAGCTCACGGCTTCTCCAGCCTCTGCACCAGCTTGCCAGCGGACCAGGTGCTCGAGCTGGGGAACGTGGCCCGTCTGGCAGGGAACCCGGCCCGGGCCAGCGAAGCATATACATCCGCACGGCAACGGTTTGGCGGTTCCAGCGCCGCGGCCACCGCTGCCTTCCAGCTCGGCCGCCTGGCGTTCGATGGATCTCGCGACTACGCAGGCGCGCAGCGCTGGTTCGCGGCCTACCTGAGCGAGCGCCCTGGAGGCGGCCTGGCTCAGGAGGCCCTCGGACGGCTGATGGAGAGCGAGCATCACCTCGGCGACGCCAGCTCGGCGACCTTGCACGCCGCGGAGTACCTGAAGCGTTTTCCGCATGGACCGCACGCCGCGTTGGCCCATGGTATCGGCGGGGAATGAGTCAGACCATCTGGCGAGTCGCGCGGATCGGGAGTCGACTGGCGCTCTTCATCCTGCTCTGGATGATCGCGTTCCCCGCCGCGGCGCGCGCCGCCAGCATTCGCTTCGTCACGGAGTCAGACACGCCATTCGAGAGGCGGCTGGCCGCCGAGATCGCAAGCGTCGGGTTCGAGGTCGAACGCCCCGAGAGCGCCAAGTCGCCGCTTCCCGATACCACGGCTGCCGTCGTCTACGTTCGAAACGACCCTCCCCAGGTAGAGCTCTGGCTGCTGGGCCAAGCTGGCGACTTCGAGCTCTCCAGCGTCGTGCGCGACGACGCCGCCAGCGCCGGAGAGGATGCCGAGACCGCGACGCTGCGGATCGCCGAGCGCCTGCGAGCTTTGCTGCAACCAGTCTACGTCCAGGCGCGCGCCGCGGAGGCAGCCGCAGCCACCGAGGCTCCAGCGCCCACGCCAGCTCCTCCAAGCACATCCGCTCCGTCAAGCGAGCCGGAGCCACTCGTCTCGTCGACGCCCCCTCCGAGAGACCGCGTCGAACGAGCACGAGACCTCTTCGCTCGACGTTTCACTGCAGCAATGGGTCTCGGTCTTGGTCAGCACACGAGCGACGTGATCCCGCAGGCAAGCTTCGCATTCGACTATGCCCCGACGGAGAGCCTGGCTGTCGGAGCGCTGGCCGTGCTGCCCCTGCGCAAGGCGGTCGTGAAGAGCGGCGCGGACCGAGCGGAGATCGACGCCTGGATGGGTGGAGTCCACGGCTACGCGCGGATCGCGCCCCTGCGGGCGGTGGAGCTGCAGCTGGGTGGCGGAGTGCTCGGGGCCTACGTGCAAGCGCGCGGCGATGCGCAGTCACCGCGCTTCGGTCGGACGGTGAGCGGCCTGCGCTGGGTACCGTTTCTGGAAGCCGGGGTGGTCTACGGTTTGTCCCCAGCCTGGCAGCTGCGCGCCGCGGGACTCGTCGGCGTGGGACTACCCGACACGCCCATCGAGTTCGCTGGAGAGCGCGTGGCCGAGTGGGGAAGGCCCTGGGTACTGACGCAGCTGAGTCTGGGCTACGCTTGGTAGGCGAGCTTGAGTGAGCCGTTTCCCGGGAGCAGGGTCATTCAGAGGTGATGACCACGACTTACTTCGATAGCCTCAGGATCCTTCATGGTTCGCTGCTCGCGCTGAGCACCAGCGTGCTGCTGTTCGCGTGTGGCAAGGCCTCCCTCGAGCCCGTCGGTGACGGCGACAACGGCGGGAGCGCGGGAACGGCAGGCTCTGGCGCCAGCGCTGGCTCGGCCAATGCGGGCACCGGCGGATCGAGCAACGGGGGCGACGCCGGCACGGCGGGTTCCGGCGGAGCCACGTCGTGCCTCACCCCCAACCCTGCGGGCTGCTTGCAGAACGGCTGCGGCAGCGATCAGGCTTGCGACACCCCCGCCGGCGAGTGCTTCCCCACGGAATGCATCTGCGAAGACGGAGAATGGAACTGCGCAGGGCGAAACTGCGGCGAGTACACCATGGTGCCCAGCTGCGTGCAGGCGGAGTACTACGTCCGCGTCGGCTACGTGCAGGGCCAGTCGGCGACTTCGGACTTCTGCGTCGCCTATCGCGACGACGGTGGCGAGCAGCCCGCGTGGGAGCCGGTGGGCTTGATGGCAGCCAACGGCTACCAAGCGCAGCAGTTCGAAGGCCTCGACAAGCTCTCCCGCTACCTACCCCTGAAGCAGAAACCGCTGTACTTCACCAAGGCGTCGAGCAGCTGCGGGGAGGGAGGCCCCGCCATCAACACGCAGGGCGACGAACACTACTTCACATTTCTCAGCGTCCCGTACTCCCACGAAGCGGACCAGATGTGGGTGATACCCGAGGCGGCTCCTACGCCCCTCGACCCTGGCTTCGGCGGCACACAGATCCGCATCCAGAACGCTACTTTTCGCGCGGAAACGATCGACGTCACCGCCAACGTCGCGGACGGCCCACCTCAGGCGCTGGGCTCCTACGTCTTCGGTAACCCGAAGGACCCCTTCATCGCCGCGGAGCACAGCCACATCGAGTACGTGAGCGTGAGCGACGGACAGTCGAGCAACGTGGAGCTCAGCTGGATCGGCTGGGATCTGCTTCCGCTCTATCACACCACGGTGTTCATCTCGGGGGATCGCGACGTCGGGTACCGGGCTCTGGGCTGCATCGGGAGCAACCCGGTGATCGAGGGCTCCGACTTCTCCAACTGCTACTTCGTCGAGCAGGGCCAGTAGTCCGTCACGGCTGCCCGCATGGACTCGGGCACGAGGCAGCCCGTGCGGAGCGCGTGAGTTGCCAAGGCCGCCGCCAGCCGCCACCCATGGCCAGCCGGCGCAGGCGCGCGAAGCAGCAGCACTGGCACGGGATCACCCCGCAGGCGCCCGGTCCCATTGTTGCAAGCAACGCCGTGTGACCCCGGGGACCCGCAGCGAGCTCGATCTCCAGGGCGGTGCCCGATCCGCAACAACTCCTCCGGGAAACAACCGACTCGACCCGATCCTGCTGCTCGGCGCGTCGCTCGCGCTGGGTGGCACCGCGGTGACTCATCCCGGCTGGCTGGCGGTCAGCGTGAGCACTCTGCTGGTGCTGACCTGGCGCTACACTGGCTGGGGCGTGCGAGCGCTGATCCTGGCCTGCGCGCTGTTCGGCGCCGTTCAGGCACGGCATCAGGTGAGCGAACACCAACGAGCCTGGCGCCTGGCGAGGCAGTGGGTGATCCCTGGAGCGCGCTGCACCGGTCGTGGCGAAGTGCGGTCGTCACCCGTGCTGCGCGGCGACCGCTTGACCGTGACGGCACGGCTCGAGCTCGAGTGCGACGGCACTCCGT
>JAGQIY010001320.1 GCA_020430865.1 Myxococcales bacterium | reverse complement strand
GGGGTGGCGGTGATGGAGGGGGGGATGATGGGCCCGACCCGGGAGAGGAGAACCGGCGCCGCTTTGGTCCGATGCAGGCAGCGGCGCTGGCGATCCCAGTCCTGGGCGGCGTCGCGGCGGCGCTGATCGCCGAGTACATCCGCACCGCCAGCATCGCCGAAGCCTACGACGCGCAGGCAGCAGCGAGCCGCGGGTTGTTCGGTGGGCAGACCACTGGCGCAGCGATCCGCGGCGCCGGATCCGGTGCTGGGATGACCGCGACCGAGCGACTCGCTCGACGGGTGGATCTTGGGACAACGCGCCTCGGCTTCACCCCACAGGAGGCCGAGGGCATCTTCCAGCAGGCGGCGACCGCGGGGCTCGGGGCGCAAGAGACCGAGCGCCTCGCCCGAGTCGCGGCGCAGTTCGAGCGCATCGGCATTGGCGCTGGCGCCGCGGTGTCGTTCGGTGGGCTGTTCCGAGCCGGGGGTGGGGCTGCTGCGGGGGACGCGCAGTCGGTGATCGGCATGGCACTCGCCGAAGCCGTGCGCAGCGGCGTCGAAATGGCGCGGCTGCCGGAGTATCTCGCGCTGCTCGAGCAGAGCATGACCCGCCTCGCGGCTGAGGGCGTCGACGTCGACCCCGGTGACATCCTGCGCATCGCCGGGATGCTGACAGGCGTGAGTGGTGGTGCTGGCGCGTTTGCAGGGACTCGAGCGTTGGCGGCTGCCGAGCGCATGCGCGGCGTGGGAGAGAACGTTCGCGGCGGCGGCGGGACGCCACTGCAGCAGTATCTCATGCTACAGGCCGCCGGTCTGGGGACCCGAGACCCGGAGACCGGTCAGATGATCGACCTCTTGGAAGCGCGCGCACGTCTGAGCGAGGGCCGCATCGATCCGAGCCGGATCATCGGCATGACCCAGCGCCCCGGCGGGGCGTTGCTGATGAGCGACCAGGGGTTCTTCAGCGAGCGGCAGGCACAGGCGCTCGCTCGAGGCCGTCGCCCGGGTGGCGTTCAGCCGCTGTCGAGTATGGGCGGGCTAGATGTCGTTGTTCAGCAGCTCATCGCCGAGGGCGTCGACCCGGACACAGCGCGCGGGATCGCTGGCAGCGCCATACTCGCCGCTCGGGCTGAGGAGGCGACGTCGGGGGCGCAGCGCGCCACAGCCGGCCTGGCTGTCCGCGAGCTCGCGACAGGCCAACGCGCGCTGCCGAGCTTCATCGACGCCAGGACGAAGGTCCGCGGCGCGACCCAGGCCGGGGTGGACGCCATCGTCACGCCCGTCGTCGAGAAGACTCTCTCAGCTATCGACGCGATCGGCTCGGTCCTCAGTGGCCAGAAGAGCGCGTACGAGGCGCTGACGGAGGTGGTCATGGGCACGACCGAGTCGATGAAGAAGGCCGAGAAGGTCCGAGCGAGCAAGCGATCGATGGTGCCGCACTGATGGCGATGGGCGACATCCGAGGGTCGACCGGCGTGCCGCGGATCACGCAGATGTCGCCGGTGGTCAGCTTCCACCGGCACGACGGCGGCGCGATCTGGAGCGAGGGCGTCCTGCCGTGGCTTATCGGGATGCAGACGGCGAAGTCCGTCGATGGGTCGCCCGGCACCTTTGTCCTCCGGTTGGTCTACGAGAGCGCTCAAGGCGATCGCCGAGACTGGCAGGGTCTTCTCGCTGATGACGACTGGGTGATGCTCGGCGTGCAGGATGGCGACCTGCAATGGCTGCTGATGGTCGGGATGATCGACAGCGTCACCTGGGAGCGCGAGGCCAGCGATACCGGCGCTGTCACCGAGGTATTCGTCGTCACCGGTCGCGACCTGACCAAGCCATTTGTCGAGACCGACCTGCTCATGATGCCCCACGTCAGCTATGACCCGGCGCTGGCCTACGGCACGTTCTACAGCGCGGTGCAGGCGCTCAGCCTGCTCGGCCCGGACTTCGGCCCGGGGGAGACGGTCAAGGCGCTCTACGAGTTCATGATGCGGGCCGGCGTCTACCGGACTGAGGATCCGTGGTGGCGAGTGCCGGACAGCCTGCCGCTGTGGGGACAAGGCGGGCGGCGCCGCGGTCGCCAGCTCACGGACCTGATCTCGCTCGACCGGCTCGACACGAGCGTCGAGGGCAGCTTCGCTGCGTTTGGATCCCTCCTCGCAGAGCCGGGGAAGGGGTCGCAGATCTGGGACGTGCTCGAGGGGCACAGCCACCCAGTGCTCAACGAGCTCTTCATCGACATGGCGCCTACGGGGAACCGCCGCGAGGACGCGGCGTCGGCGATCGTGGCACGCGCCGGTGAGGGGTTCAGCGCGCTGCCGTCGCTGGTCCTCAGAGAGCGGCCGTTCCCTGTCTCGACCGAGGTGTCAGCCGCTCGGGCTCGCGAGGAGACATGGGCGCGCATCCCCCGGACGATGGCCAG
>JAGQIY010001319.1 GCA_020430865.1 Myxococcales bacterium | reverse complement strand
TCAGCGTCTTGAGGATCACCATGGTGCTGGACAGGGAGATCAGCGCACCCAGCCACACGCTGGTCTTCCAGTCCCAGCCGAACGCTTTCCCCAGGGCAAAGCCCAGCGCCAGCGTCAAGACGATCTGCAGCGGCGTGCCGATCAGGGCCACGTGCTTCACCGCCTTGAGGTCCTTGAGCGAGCACTCGAGCCCCAGCGCAAACAGCAAGAGCGCCACGCCGATCTCCGCGAGCAGCTCGATCTGGTGCGTGTCGGAGACCGTCAGACCGCCGGTGTGCGGCCCCAGCAAGACGCCAGCGGCGATGTAGCCCAGCACCAGCGGCTGACCGAGTCGCTGCATCAGCAGACCGCCGAAGAACGCGGCCACCACCAGCAGGATGATGTCGGTCGCAATACCCATGACCGCCTCATGTTGTGCGGATCCGCATCGAGGGCAAGAGGAAGCGGCGAGTATCGCCGCGGCTCTGTTGTGCGTGCCGTCGCTGGAGCTAGGCTGAGGCGATGTACCTCGCTCAAGCTGCTCCAGCAGACCTGGCACCTTGGGTCGACTGCGTCTGGTCGCTGAGCCTGGTTTCGGGTCCGGGTTGGGGAGAGGTCGCACCGGCAGATCTGCATGGCGATCTGGTGCTGAGCCTTGGTGGGCCCTTCGGAGTGGGAGACTCGGGTGCCAGCGCGGGAAGCTGTTGGTTGGGTCCACGGAGCGCGCCGCTGCGCTTTCGACATTCCGCAGGGAACCAGCTCTTCGGCATCCGCTTCAAGCCCGGCGGAGCCGCCGCATTCTTCGGCATGGACGCCCGAGCGCTCGTGGGCTGGCAAACCACCGGATCCGCGACGCCGTGGACCAAGCTGCTCGACGTGATGGCGCAGCAGTTAGATGCTGGCCGACCGGAGCTACGGGGCGTCTGGGGAGCGCTGCGCTCGGTTGATCCCTCTCGCTGCGTGATCGAGCAACGATTGCTCGGCGCGCTCGAACACCAGCTGCCCGGCTTCCGTGTCGCAGCCTTCGCCAGGCAGCTCGGCCTGACCGAACGCACGCTCCAGCGCCGCTGCCTGTCCAGCTTCGGCGTGGGACCGAAGTTGCTCCATCGCATCCGGCGAGCCCAGGCCGCGCGTGACCTCCTGGACCGCGACCGACCAGGCGCCGAGATTGCTCACCGGCTCGGCTTCGTCGACCAAGCGCACCTGTGCAACGAGCTCCGCGCGCTCCAGGGCACGACGCCCACTGCGCCCAGAGTCGACCCGGTGGTTTGTCGGATTTCTCCAAGCCGCCGGTGAGGGCGAAGACCATACTCCTGCCATGCAAAGCCAATGCGTGCGAGTGCCACTGAAGCCCGGCGCGACTCAGCAGTTCGTCGACTGGCTCGGCTCCGTCCGTCATCGCGAAGCCGAGATGCTCCACGCGATGCAGCAGGAAGGCGTGCACTTCGAACTGATGGCGCTCCAGCGCGGCGAAACCGAAGACACGCTGCTGTTCTTCATGCAAGCGCGTGACCTCGCAGCGGCCCAGAATGCGTTCGCGAGTTCTCAGCTCCCCATCGACGTCGAGACGCGAAACGTGATCGAGTCGTGCTGGGACACGGCGCGCGCCTCGGTGCTGGAGGTGCTGCTCACCCTTGGCCCCGTCGACGCCTAATCGCCACGCAGCACGCGCCCGCGCTTTCGGGCTACACTCGCGGCGTGGGGATACCGGAGTTCGACGAGTCGGAGTGGCCGATCTTGCGGGTGATCTTCGACGTATCCCTCACCCCCGAGGAGGTCGACGAGTACCTCGCTCGCTGCGCCGAGATGCTCGCGCGACGAGAGCGCATGGCGCTGCTGATCGACGCGCGGAAGGCGGAGATCCCCGATGCGAAGACGCGAGCTCGCTTCGTCGACTTCTTCGAAACCCAGCGCCCGCGGACGCGGCGCTACATCGCGGGTATGGCGGTCGTGCTGCAGACGGCGATGGGGCGAGGCGTGGTCACGGCGATCACCTGGATCGAGAGCCCGACCTTCCCGGTGAAGAGCTTCGAGCACGCCTCCGAAGCGCGGATGTGGTTGAAGGACCTGCTCGGCGCGCACTGAGCACGCAGCCCGCTCAGGGGTCCGGGACCTGGCGTTGCCAGGATCGGCCGGCGTAGGAACATGCTCGGCCTGTGGACAACTCCTCGCACACCTCACGGAAGCGACGCCCGAGCGTCACCTGGGGTCTCTAATTTCCGCGGCGAATAAACAGACAGCAAGACACCAAGGAGTCGCGGAGCGCGACTCGATGCGGTCCAGACCGGCGACCGGCGCGACCGCAGAGACGGAGCGAGTCATGGAAATCGCCGTCATTTCGGACCTACACCTGGGGCAACGCGACGAGGCCGATAGCTTCGAGCACGATGACGCCCGATTCGAGCAGTTCCTGCGCTTCCTGGAGCGCAACTTCGAGCGCATCGTGCTGCTCGGTGACATCTGGGAAACACTGACACCGCGTATCCCCGGGGATCATGAAGACGCCCTGCGCCGCGCGAAGGAAGCCCACCCCCGCATCGCGCGGCGCTTCGAGAGCGCGAAGTACTGGTACGTGCACGGCAACCACGACTGGGTAGCGGGCAAGGTGGACGGGGCTCCAGATGAGCTGACCATCGAACGGGGCGGCCTGCGCGTGCTGTTCACCCACGGCCACGATCACGACGCGTTCGTGGGCCACCCACGGTGGCTCTCCGAGGCTGGGGTCTGGCTGGGAGGCTGGCTCAAGCGCCTCGGCCTCGGGCACGTGTACCGGCTGTTCGAGCGCCTGGAGGCGTTGCAGAGCCAGCGCATTGGTCCGGGCTCCCTCGAGGACTGGGCGAGTCACCTGGGACTTCAGCGGCGTGCGGACGTCGTGGTGACCGGGCACTCCCACGTCCCGAAGCGCACCGACTTCCCGGGGGTCACCTTCGTGAACTCGGGAACTTGCTCTGGCGGGCGCCTCGAGTTCGCCGCCCTCGACCTGGGCCGCGGGCGCTTCGACATCCATCAGAGCCTCTGAGCACGCTTCCCGACGGTAATGGCGTGCGGCAGGATGCCGCGCCACCGCTTCGAGCCTGCAACAGGCCCGCGAACCCGCGGGGTACGGCGTGCGTGAAACGCGCCCTGGGGCTGCGCGTACTGCCAGTCACCCGCCGGCGTGACCGCTGATGCGCACACCCGTGAGCGTGGGCGGGCACATTTCTGGCAATATTTGCGAAGAACTGCGGGTTGACTGGTCGCCGCGGGCTCCCGGCACTACGTTTCATGGAACCCGCGGCGCTTCCCCACCCGCCCTCCGCAAGACGATGGAACTGCTCTACTACGCTGGCTTGGCCTTCCTCGGAGGCCTGATCTTGAACGTCATGCCCTGCGTGCTGCCGGTGCTGACGCTCAAGCTGTTTCACCTGGTCGACCACTCAGAGAACGACGCGCGCACCAACCGCATGCACGGTCTGGCCTACACCGCCGGAGTGGTCCTCACCTTCCTGGCCCTCGCCGGCGTGCTGATCGGCCTCAAGGCAGCCGGACACGCGGTCTTCTACGGCAAGCAGTTCCAGAACACGACCTTCCTGGCGGTGATGGTCACGGTGCTCACGGCGTTCGCGCTGAACTGCTTCGGCGTGTTCGAGATCACCGTGGGGATCGCGGGGGGAGAGGGTCGCGAAGGCTACGGCGGGTCGTTCGTGAACGGCATCCTGGCGACCATCCTCTCGACGCCTTGCTCTGCCCCCATCTTCGGGCCCGCGGTGGCGTACGCGCTGCTCAAGGCGCCTCCCGCGCATACCCTGGTGATCTTCGGGGTCTCGGGCGTGGGTCTGGCGCTGCCCTTCTTGCTGGTCACGCACATCCCGGCCTTGAAGCGCTTCTTGCCGAGGCCTGGCGCCTGGATGGACACGTTCAAGCACGTGCTCGGGTTCACGCTGCTCGCCACCGCGGCGTGGCTGCTGGGCATCTTGATGAACAAGTTGCCCGAGAGTTCGAACACCAACTTCCTCTACTTCCTGCTGGCGCTGTGCGTGGCGCTGTGGGCAGTCGGCCGCTTCGGCAACCTGATGCACAGCCTGCCTCGGCGCATCGGTACGCGAGTCGGCGGCACGGTGATCGTTGCCCTGATTGGCTTTGGGCTCCTCGACATGACGCCCAAGAGCGTGATCGAGGCTCAGGCGGCGCAAGCCGGCCTCGCCCCAGGGGAGCCCACGGCGGGTCTCACCCCCAACCCCACTTCCGGCAGTCAAGGCAACGGCAACGTTCCTGCCAAGGACCCGCCGGTGGTCAAGAACGGCCACATCAACTGGGTCACCTACGACAAGCAGCGCATCGCGGCCGAGCACAAGCGCAAGCGTCCCGTGTTCGCCGATTTCACCGCCGAGTGGTGCGTGAGCTGCAAGGCCAACGAGAAGGCCGTGATCGAAACCGACGGCACCCGCTCCCTCCTCACGGAAACGAACATCCTGCCGATGAAGGCGGACATGACCGACGAGAACCCGGTGCTCGAGAAGGAGATGCAGCGCCTCGGCCGCAGCGGGATCCCGATCTACGTGATCTACTTCCCCGATGGCACCCACAAGCTGCTGCCGGAGATCATCACCGCGGAGATCCTCCACGGCGCCCTCAAGGAGGCCTCGGAGCGCTACCCGAAGGAGCAGTACACGCCTCGAGGCTGAGCGTCGCGCCTCAGCCTTCGTCCAGGTCCTCGGCGATGTA
>JAGQIY010001318.1 GCA_020430865.1 Myxococcales bacterium | reverse complement strand
GCCAGACGCACGCGCGTGCCTCGCCGCGTGACGCCGAACGAGCGCAGCATGCTCGCATCGGTCGAGTCGTGGGCCCGAGCCGCGAGGTGCGCGAACTCCGGCGGGAGCGCGCCGACGTCGGGCGTGTGCGTTCCACTGGCGATCAACACCCTGAGCTCCGCGACAGGGAAGCGCCGCTCGACGGCTCGCAGGAATTCGGCGCGCGGCTCGTCGCGCGTCGAGTCGGAGATCACCACGACGATGCGCCGAGCGTCTGGCAACGCCCCCTCGAGCGGCGCGGCGAGCGCCTGCTCCAGGAGCGGTGCCCAGGCCATTGCTGCTCCAGTCAGGGTCGGGGGTGAGACGCGCCGAAACGCGTCGTCCCTCACCCCCGCGATCTGCTGCTCAGCAAAGCTCTGCATTCCCACTCGTCATCCGACACTCCGACCGGCAGCCCGGTTTCTCCGCCGAGTGCTTGAAAATCACGACGACTGCCACCAACCTCCCGCCGTGTTGAAGCACTTGGCGCTCACCGCTCTCGGCGGAACCTTTGCAGGCTTGCTACTGCTCGGCTGCGAAGGAAAGCAGAGTACCCCAGCCGCGCAGGGCAGCGCGAGCGCGAGCGCCGAGGCCGGAGCTCCGCGGCCGCCGGTGGTGGCGCCTCTCGCCGGCGAGCTGGTCGATATCCCTGCGGGCAGCTTCAGCGCGGGCAGCCGACCTGGTGAGCCAGGTAGAGAGCCCGAGCTCGAACCCCGTTCCTACCAGGTCGAGCTCGGGGCGTTCTCGATGGACCGACTCCCCTATCCGAACGATCCAGCGAAGTCCCCGTTGACGGGTGTATCTCGGGACGAAGCGCACAAGCTCTGCGCGAAGCGCGGCGCGCGGCTGTGTACGGAGCTCGAGTGGGAGCGCGCGTGCAAGGGCCCCGCGTCGAACCGCTTCCCGACGGGGGAGAAGTGGGACCCGGCGTGCGCCGACGAGCCGCGCCAGTGCGCTTCCGCGCTCGGAGTGCTGGGGCTCGCAGCGAACCTGAAGGAATGGACCGCCAGCGATCGAAACCCGGAGGGCGAGGGAAAGCGCGACGCAGTGGTCCGCGGTGCTTTCCGCAAGGAGACGTCCGACCTCCACCGCTGCGCCACGCGCCGCACCCTCGCCCCCGAAACCGAGAGCGAAGAAGTTGGGTTCCGGTGCTGCAAGGGCGCTCCCAATGCCGCCGTCGTCCCCGAGCCCAGAGCAGGCGATCCGTTCAAGAAGCGGGAGGTGAAGGGTGAGGAGCTGACCAAACTGCTGCTGGCCAATGAGCGCACGCGGGAGCTGGCGAAGGATCTCGTGTTCTTCAGCGAGCCCGAAGCTGCCCACACCGTGGTCAGCCGCGGCCCGGGGGACCGCAAGGGCTTCGGCTTCACGGTACAGGCGCTGGAGTGGAATCCGGTCGCCGGCGCGGACTACTTGGTAGTCAGCGCGAGGAGCGGAAAGGACACCAGCTTCGTGCTCGCGTATCGGCTGATCAGCGAGGGCGAGTACGAACTCGCGTCGAGCTTCATCATGTACGACGAGCCTGGCCCGGTGGCGCTGGCGTACTCGGACTCGATCCGCGTCCGGCTCCATTTCTCGAGCTGCTGGGGGTGCCCCGGGGAAACGGGCAAGATCTTGTTCCGCAACCCCGACGAGGTCGTCATCCTGCAGCCTTGAGCGCGAACCCCGAGGCCTACTCGGAGCAAGGGCAGCAGAGCACGAAGTGGTTCTCCGGTCCGGCACCTATCTCGATGCGCGCACCAGCAGCCTGTGCGGAGGCGGCCGCAGCGAAGAGGCCGAGCCCACGCCCATAGCGCCCCATGCCAGTTGCCTTCACGCTGATCTGTCCCCGCAGCGAGAAGGCCTCCTCGGCGGCCTCGGGTTCGATCCGCGTGCCGGTGTCGACGACGGAGATCGCGACCTCACCGCCACGTTTCTCTGCAGAAATCTTCACCGACGAGCCATGGGGCGCGTGCTGTAGCGAGTTGGCGACCAGGTTACCCAGCGCCCTCGAGAGGCCATCGCCAGCGGTGGCCAGCTCCAGCGCGGCGACCTCCGCGGGAACGTCGGTGGCTATCGCGACGCCGTGGCTCTCCGACAAGCGCTGGCTCTTCTCGCTGACTTCACGCAGCAACGCCCCGGTGGTGAAGCGACGGCCACTGCTCTCTCCGCCCTGCTTCAGAGAGCGGCTCAGCACGTCGAGGTTGTCGATGATGTGAGCCAGCCCATCGCAGGCCACGAGAAGGTCCGCGATCGCCTCGAGGCTGTCCTGATCGATACCGGGAGTAGACTCCAGGAAGCTCGCGTTGCTCTGGAGCGCTGACAACGGATTGCGGAGGTCATGAGCGAACAGGCCCAGGAGCTCTCCGATGAGTTCGGGATCTGGCTTCACGGGTCGGACTGTAACACCCGCCGAGTGTGGGTGAGTCAGCGCACACCGTGGTCTTCCAAGAACTTGGCGATGCGCATGTCGATCAGCTCGTGGTGCTCGAGCGGCGTGACATGGGTTCCTCCCGGCACGACCAGCAACTCCGAGTGAGGGATCAAGTGGCTCATGGTCTCGCTGAGCTCGGCGGGGGTGAAGGTATCGCGGTCCCCAGCGATCACCAGCGTCGGCACGCGGATCTCTGGAAGCAGATCCTCGGCGGAGTGCTCTCCTGCGAGCTGCAGCATGCGGAGGAACATGGGGAAGTCGACGTGGGCCACGTGGGCGAAATAGGGCTCGATGTCCTCGACACGGATCGCGCTACCGTCGATCTCGCCGGTCATGACCGCCACACGCAGCGCGACCCTGGGCGGAACCCGCGACCAGAGGGCTCGCGCCAGCTTGGGGTGGCCAACGACGAAATCGATCAGCTTCGGCAGCACCGAAGCCAGCAGGTCACTGCCCTTGAAGGTGTGGGTCACGCGACCAAATGTCCCGCACATCAGCACCAGCGCCTTCACTCCCTGCGGCCGCTGACGGTAGGCCTCGAGACACACCTGCGCGCCGTAGGAGTGGCCGACCAGGACTACCGGGGGGTCGCCCAGGTGCTGGCGAACGCTGGTCAGATCGCGGGCGAAGTCGCCCACCGCGATCCGCTCCGGATCGACGGGCAGAGCGCTCCGACCGTGCCCGCGGTAGTGCCAGTGAGCCACCGAGAATGGATGAGCAACGTCATCCCACAAATACTTGTAGATGAACCCATCGCAGACGATGCCGTCACACAGAACCACGGTCGTCCGAGACGCGCCACGGCGCTGACGCACGTAAAGCCGAGTGCCATCCTCGGCGAGCGCAAACGCTTCTTCCATGGCGTCCACAGGATTCCGCAGGGCCTATCACGCGGCAAGCGCGGTCTTTGCTCCTGCCCGACACCAGCGCCGATCCAGACGAACTCCGCGGGTCGACGCCTGAGCGTCTCGGGTCGTCCCGGATGGGTCGGACTCGAAGCAGGGACGACGCGGGAGAGCAGCTCGCGCTGGGGGCCGCCGTCCGGCCTTGGTCACTCGCTCGTGGTGTCGTCGTCGCCGATGTCATTCACGCTCGGGATCTTCTTGATCTCCGTGCGCGCGAGCTTCCAAGCCCGCTGGACAATCCAAGACAGCGATCGGTCGAGGCGAGCAGCCTCATCCTTGATCTCCTGAAGCATCGCCTCAGGAAAGTACAGACTCTGCTTCCTCTTATCGCTGCCCTTGGAGTTGTTCTCGCTCATCGCTTCAACCCTTCAACGTCATGCGCTGGTGTGCCCGAGCTCGGGCCCCAAACCGGTGAGCCGTGAGGCCCACGAAACTGTCGTCTTGTTCGCGCTGGGTGGTGCTTCGAGCCCTCGTCGGAGACGCCCGGGCCCCGGGGGACCAGCGCTGAGCCAAGCCACTGGAAGGCCTGGTTGTGGTTTATCAAGTGTACGCTTCGAGGGGGACCCACTTCTGACTACCGAACCTCAGGTCCCACTCACCGAACCCCAGCTGTGTGATACCAGAGCCGGTCCAAGCAACGCCACGCACCCTGAGCCTACGCCCTCGAGCCGCGGCCGCTCCGATTTTCTGTCGGCTTTCCCGGGCCTCATCAGCCCTAGATTTCCTTTCGTATCACCTTGAGGCCCTCGTAATCAATCAGGTTCTGGCCGGTACGCCGGAAACGCGAAGATGATGCGGCGCGTGAACGGTCATGTCGGTGAGCCTCGGCGCGGCCCTCCGGGCGAGGGTTGCATCCCTGGCTGCGGTGCTTCTCTGGCTGCGGTGCTTCTCT
>JAGQIY010001317.1 GCA_020430865.1 Myxococcales bacterium | reverse complement strand
GACGGAGGCGGGAATGGACGACCCGGGCGCGCGCCAACGGGTGGCGCGCGAGGAGAGCCGTCATTTGAGCCCAGGTGAGCTGAGCCTTGCGCGAGCGGCGGCTGAGCCACTTGCGCCACACCCGTTCGACCTGTCGACGAAGCGCGCTCAGCATCCGGTGGTTACCGGTAATGCCGAAGTAGGCATCGTGTCCTCGTAGCTTCGCGTTCAAGGTCGCGTGCTGCTCTCGGATCGGAAGGTGTCGGTTGCGGCGGCACCAGTCCGTGAACCGGTGCAGCGTTCGGCTGAAGCGGGATGACGCCGTCTTGCGCTTCACCACCCATTGGCCTTTCCGGGACCGACCCCAGAAGTGCCGGAAGCCGAGCAGCTCGAAGCTACCGGGGTGGTCAGGATCCGAGCCAGGAGGCTTGGGACCACCACGAGGTTTGGTGAAACGCACCAGCCTCGTCTTCTCCGGGTGCAGGCGCAGGCCGTGCTTGCCGAATCGCTTCGGCAGCACCTCCAGCACCCGACGAGCATCCACTTCCGCCTCGAAAACGATCACGAAGTCGTCCGCGTAGCGCACGAGGTGCGCCCGGCCTCTCAGCCGGGACTTCACCTCTCGCTCAAACCACGCGTCCAGGACCTCGTGCAGGTAGATGTTCGCCAGAAGCGGCGAGATCACGCCACCCTGCGGGGTGCCGGATTCGGGGTGGTAGACACTCCCCTTCTCCATCACGCCCGCGTTCAGCCACTTGCCGATCAGGCGTACCAGCACGCCGTCTCGTACCCGTTCGCCAAACATCCGGCGGAGCCAAGCGTGATCGACGGCATCGAAGAAGCCTTCGATGTCGCCTTCCAGCACCCACGCTCCGTTCGGCATCCTCATCACGTGCTCCCAGAGCGCCTGCAGCGCGTCGTGTGCGCTTCGCCCTGGCCGGAAACCGTACGAGCAGTCCAAGAAGTCCTGCTCGAAGACCGGCTCCAGCGCCATGACGACCGCCCTCTGAAGCACCTTGTCTTCAAAGGTCGGGATCCCGATGGGGCGCGTCTTCGACCCGTCCCCCTTCGGGATGTGCACGCGACGCACCGCAGGGGCGCGGTAGCGATCACCGGACTTCGCTCGGTCGAGCAGCGATTGGAGGTTGGCCTCCAGATCCGCCGCGTAGTCGGCCGCGCTTTGTCCGTCGATCCCCAACGCCCCGTCCTTGCGGGTGCGCCCATACGCTTCCTTCAGCCATGCGAGATCGATGTGATGCGACAGGGAGGTCAACGCCACCCCGGGCATCTGCTTGGCAAGCCTTGCTATCCGCTTTCGTTTCGTTGAGATGGTCTCGGGACTTGGTGTTCCCTGCATCGTTCCCTCCAACGGTTCTGTGCCCCGTCAGCCCTCTCCCTCCGCGGGGTCGCTCGGGTGGCTTCCCCCACTTCATCGGTACGGTGGGCTGATCCGACACCCTGCCACCCATCCTGCCCTCGCTCGGCTCATCACCTTGCTCGGGAGTACCGCAGCGCGTGCCGCGGAGATGGCAGGGGCTCCCAGGTTCCTGGCGGACCCTCATGGACGTATGCCGTGCTCTTGGACCCCGGTCGGGCTCGACTGCACATGGCCGGCCCTTCAGGTGCGGGGAGTAGCGGTTTCCGGCGGCTTTCGCCTTCGTGCCGGTGCCTCAGTCCGCACCGTGGCCACGGACGAACCGCGTGGCGCACAGTCGAGTGCTGCCCCCGATGGATCAACGACGAGGGCCCCAACGATCGAGGATCTTTCGAGGCTGAATCACACGGCCTTCGCCCTCGCTGTCTACGCTTCGCAGCCCGGGTTGCCCTCGGTCAGCCACGCAAGACTCGCTTCCGGCTGGCGGCCAGCCTTTGCCGGGCGGGATTCGCACCCGCAGGGTCCGAAAGAAGGTTTCAGTGATTGTCTACATCGCATTCCCCTTCTCCAGGCTTCGCCTGGCGCAATGATCCCGATCCCGACCCTGATCCCGATCCCGACCCTGATCCCGATCCCGACCCTGATCCCGATCCCGACCCTGATCCCGATCCCGACCCCGCTCCTGACTCTGATGGCCGCACGGTTTCCGTATTCGCGGGGGCTCGCGCTTGCGAGTACCATCGTGAGGTGGCTTCGAGTCGACAAGAGCGCCCTGCCCTCCGACGCAGGACGTGGTCAGGGGAGATCGTCGAGGGTCATCCCTCGAAGGAGAGCGCCTACTCGGAGATGTCGCTCGAGGAGCGGCTCGCGGCCTTCGCCCGTCTGAACCGCCGCGCGTGGTTGGCTGCTGGACTTCGATGCCTCCGGCCGCGCCGCGTTCCGAGTGGCCGGGCGAGACGTTCGAGATTCAGCATGGCTGAGCTCGATCTTCCGCAAGACTACGTCGACTTGCTCCACGAGCTCTTGCGCTTCGCTGCAACCAAACCCTCCAGCGCTTCGACGTCGGCGAGGTCCTTGGCGCGGCCGGCGGCGCGCTTGTTTTCGATCTAGGACGAGGGGGCCGTGTCCTCCCTCGAGCAGACTCGATATGTGCAGGGTCGGGTGGCGCTCTTCCTGCGTGCCTGGACCTTCGTGAGCGCGGTCGGGGTGCTGCTGCGGGTGGCGTCGGCCCTGGCGGGAGGCGGGGAGCAGGGGCTGCTGCGAGGGGCCCCGTTCCAGTACCAGCTCGCGGCCTTGGCGGCAGTGCTCGTGCCGTGGTTGCTGGTGCGTGGAGGCGAGCGATCCTCGCGCTTGCTGCGTGTCGTCGAGAGCCTGTCGCTGCATGCGACCGCGATGTTCCTCGCCTTGATGGGGGCTTCGATCACGGTCGAGATCCACGGGGCCGCGCTGCGCGAGGTTCGCCTCGGCGAGACGGGGCCACCCGTGCAGGACTTCCTCGCGAGCCTCGACCATCAATACGCGGCCCTCATCGTCGTCTTCATCGTGACCGGGATGTTGGTGCTGCGGGCCGCGCTGGTGCCGAGCACCTCCACGCGGACCGCGGCCCTGGCGCTCGGTATCGGCGTGGTTGGCTTCGTGGCCTATGGCCTCGCCGGAGGTGCTCCGCTGAGCGCTCACGACATGGTGGTGCTCGCGGTGGGCACCGGTGCCTTCTACGCCTTCGCGATCGTGCTGTCGGTGATCCTCTCGCACGTCATCCATGGGCTGCGGGAGGAGGTGCGCACCGCGCGCGAGCTCGGGCAATACACGCTCGAGAAGAAGATTGGCGAGGGAGGCATGGGGGTGGTCTATCAAGCGAGCCACGCGATGCTCCGACGCCCCACCGCGGTGAAGCTACTCCCGCCGGACAAGGTGGGGGAGCGCACCATCGAGCGGTTCGAGCGGGAGGTGCAGCTCACGGCCCAGCTGACGCATCCCAACACCGTCACCGTCTTCGACTACGGTCGCACCCCGGAGGGCGTCTTCTACTATGCGATGGAGCTCCTCGATGGGCCCAACCTCGAGCAGCTGGTGGAGGCGGGCGGTCCGCAGAGCGAGTCGCGCGTGGTGTATTTGCTGACGCAAGTCTGCGGTGCGCTCGACGAGGCGCATGGCCTCGGCCTCATCCATCGCGACATCAAGCCCGCGAACATCCTCTTGGTGCAGCGGGGTGGTCGTTACGACGTCTCGAAGGTCGTCGACTTCGGGCTCGTGAAAGAGGTGCGTCGCGACGGCGACAGCGCGATCACCCACGACGGCGTGATCACCGGCACGCCGATGTACCTCGCGCCCGAGGCGCTCAAGGCGCCCGACACCGTCGACGCGCGCAGCGACCTCTACGCGCTCGGCGCGGTCGCCTATTTCCTCCTCGTCGGCGAGCCCGTGTTCACCGGGGACACGGTGGTGGAGATCTGCGCCCACCACCTGCACAGCGAGCCCGAGCCTCCGTCCCAGCGGCTCGGCCGCCCCATCGACGCGGGGTTGGAGGCCCTCGTGCTTCGCTGCCTCGCCAAGGATCCGGCGGCACGGCCGGAGAGCGCAGCGGCGCTGGGCGAGGCCCTCGGCGCGCTCGAGATCGAGCCCTGGACCAGCGCCGACGCCGAGGCCTGGTGGCGTGATCATGGCGGGATCTTCCGCGCCCGTCGGGCCGCCGAGGGCACGTCCACCCACGGGGCGACGGTGACGATCGATCTCGCGACCCGTCACCCTCGAG
>JAGQIY010001516.1 GCA_020430865.1 Myxococcales bacterium | reverse complement strand
GAATCGCGATCGCGGCGGCGGTGAGGATCAAAGACGCCCCAAGAACCCTGGTTGTCGTTGGCAACCATCGGAGCGCCCACTCAGTCCAAGTTACTCGCCGTGGTGGCGGAGCAGCCGGCAGAGGCGGAAGCGGTGGAGTGTCGGCCGGATCGAGATAGATCTGTCCTCTCTTGGCCGAGGCGCTGATGACATCGTCCGGCGGCAGCGAGGTGTTCCAGCGGTAGTGAACTGGCGAACGCCCCTCGGAGAATCGTTCGTCCCGAATCATTTGCGGGTACGCCATTCGGTGCTTCTGAATCTCGCTCAGTTCTGCGCCCGGGGTGCGCTCTACCCCGTCGAGGATCGTCTGCCACTGTCTCTCTAGCGCGCTGCCCAATATATCGGCGCGCGCTGAAGGGGAGGGCACCTCCGCCGCCGCCGAAGCTAACTTCCAGCGATGGAATGCTGTCACATCCGCGATATCCATGATTGGATTTTCATATCGAGATGACGGGCGCCCAACGGCCAGTGTGACGAATCCCGGAATCCATGATCCCGTTCCTCCGGCGCGCTCGAAATCGGAACGGTGCATGACCCGCCACTGCGCGAATCCAATCTCTGGATCAATCCACCATTGAGTTTCCCGGTCGATGACATAGTCGTGCTCCGGGCAGAATCGATAGCTGGACACGACTAGCCGATCGTCTTTCTCGAAACGGACGAGAAGCAGGATTCTTCCCGATTCTGGTTCACGTTTGATGGCCACCTCCGCTCCCGCCCCAGCGTATTCATCGACAAGTCCCCAGTCTCCCGCGAAGAACTTGTGGGGCTCAGACGAGAATCCAGTCGCGATGCGGCTATTGAATTCGTCCGCGCTGAGCGGGGCGACACGGCTCACCTCAGACAGGTTCGCGTCGATAGTCGAGTCGCCAATGCTGACCAACGCTGGGCTAGAGGGCATTCGAAACGCCTTGGACTCAATCCCCTGCGCCCACCACCTGTTGAACTCAGAGTTGAAATCAATGAGGCCGAGAAGTGGTTCCCCGCCCTCGTAACCGAGGTCTATTGAACCTCGATTCCGGCCAACATCGCGGGCTCGGCCCCACTTCTTGGCAATCAGAGGTGCGAGATCATCGTCAGGGAGGCGGTCGGGACTCCAGACATCGGGCTGGAGATACTGCTCAACGGTGATTGGGAGAACCGGAGGCGAGTCGGTGGATTCGTCTGGAGTCGCCTGGGAGTGATGCCGGGTGAGACTGCCCGATACGTAGAAACTCGACGAAGCGTGCAGGTCCGCCAAAGCGGTTCGAAGTTCGTCGATGGTGATCTCGGCATCAGGCAGCACAATCCACTCGTCCCACTGACGTAACAGTTCTTCCGAGAGCGGTGATTTGGGGTAGGCAAAGACCCCCGACGTCACGAGAAGCAGCACGATCAGCGAGATCGTTCCGAAGGCGGTCCTGCATCGACTCATCGAGCTAACCTTGTCGGGCCGCTCCGGATACATCAAGAACTTGGGTGAGGTTGATGTTGTGATTGCGTGGCGGGGCTCGGTGGGGCGGACGTG
>JAGQIY010001316.1 GCA_020430865.1 Myxococcales bacterium | reverse complement strand
GAAATGAGGCGTGGCGTCGAGCGTCAGGCCGCCCTCGGCCACTACCAGGGCGCGATGCTGTACCACGGAGGTGAGTGGTTCTGGGGCGTCGATCGCCTGCCGCTGTGGCTCGCCCAGGGAAGCTGCGACCCTGTTGCAGTGTGGGACGCGCGGGTGTTCCGGGCCAAGCGCGCTCCGGCCCCACCTGAACACCCACCGCGGCAGCTCGAGGTCTACTTCTCGTTTCGGAGCCCCTACTCTTACCTGGCGCTCGGGCGCGTCGCGGAGCTCGCGCAACATCACGGACTCGAACTGCGACTGCGTCCGGTGTTGCCAATGGTGATGCGCGGGTTCGCGGTGCCGCGCGCGAAGAAGTACTACATCCTGTTCGACGCGGCGCGCGAGGCCCGACGTCTGCAGATCCCGTTCGGTCGAATCAGTGACCCGGTCGGCTCGGGAGCCGAGCGGTGCCTGGCTGCCTTCGTGGCTGCGGATCACGAGGACGAGCGACTGGCGTTCAGCTTGGCGGCGTGCGAGGCGATCTGGAGCCAGGGGGTCGACGTAGCCACGGACTCGGGGCTCGCCCGGGTCTGCGCGAGGTCGGGTCTCGCCTGGACTCGCGTTCAGGCGGCTGTCGCGAGGGATGAGTGGCGGGGCGTTGCCGAAGGGCATCGCGCAGCGTTGAGCGAACTTGGGCTTTGGGGCGTGCCGAGCTTCAGGTTGGGGGAGCGCGTGCTGTGGGGGCAGGACCGCGTGCGTGTGCTCCAGCGCATGCTGGCCCGTGACACCTGAGCACGAGCCCCGGAGCTGCTGCGACGCGTCGCGCGTCGCACGGACCCGGCAAGCGCGGCTGAGGGCGACGCGGTGGAGCGGCGCATCGAGCCGACGCTTCCCGCCTGGGCGCGTTCTCGGCGCGGCGCTTATACAAGCGTGACCTCGATTCCTCGGTCCTAAACGACACGCACGCTGGAGCTTGGGTCTGGTAGCGTTGTGGCTCGTTTCGAGGGGGGATCGAGGGAAGCATGGCGGATGATAGCAGCGGGCCTTCCAACAGCGTGCCGCCGGGCGGCGGTTCGGCCCCCAGTACCCCGCCCGGTCGACGCACGTCGCTCCGTCCAGAGGCGATCGCACCGGCGCTCGAGGGCCCACTCCGGGACGAAGAACTGTTGCTGGAGAGCCTGGTTGGTGCGCTCTCGCACGGCGAGTCCATGCCCGAGCAGTGGGAGGCGCTCCACGCCGCAGCCGCTCGCGACGACAAGATCGCCGAGCTGGCATTCGCCTACGAGAAGCTAACCGAGGGCACCCGTTTCCGAGTCCTTTCCGCGGGGAATCGCGTGGAGATTCACCTCCACGCGGCGGAGTTCCTCTTCGGGGTGTTCGGCGACGCCGACGGAGCGGTCCAGCATGCAGAGCGCGCGCTGGAGATAAATCCGGCGGACGAGCGCGCCTTCGAGCGTCTCCGCGGGCTCCTGCTGGGCTCCGGAGATGCGATGCGCCTGGTCAGGCTCTACCTGGCACGTCTACCGCACGTCGGCGATGCGCCTCAACGCGTCTCGCTGCTGCGCACGGCGCTCGAGCAGGTCGAGAGCATGCCTCAGCGTGAAGACGCATCGCTGCCACTGCTCGAAGAGCTGTCGAAGCTCGAGCCTGGCGACGACGGCGTGCAACGGGAGCTGGGGCAGCGCTACATCGCCGAGGGACGGACGAAGGAAGCCGTGAAGCTCTTCGAGGCTGAGCTCGCGTCGGAACCAAGCTCCTCTCGTGCCCAAGAGCTCCAGCGCTGGTTGATCCGTGCGTACAGCGAGGATCTGGGACAGCCGCACAAGGCGATCGGTTTCCTGGAGGATCTGCTCGAGCGGGATCCGGACGATGCCTACGCGCTCAATGCAACGGAGCAGCTCCTCGAGCAGCGCACCGTCGCACCGCGGGCGGCTGCTGCGCTCTCGAAGCTGTACCAGCGGAAGGGTCAGACGCAGGACGCGGCGAGCATGTTGACGTTGGAGCTGCGGCTGGCCACTGGCTCGCGGCGCGCCGAGGCGCAGCGTGAACTCGCGGTGCTCAAGCAAGATCACCTCGACGACCCGAAGGGCGCTCGCGACTTGCTCGAGCCCTTGGTCTCTCGGGACCCATCCGACGACGACCTGCGTGAGCGCTACGTTGGTCTCAGCGCGATCCTCGATCGCCGCGTGGATGCCGCGCGCCTGTTGAGTCGCAGCGCACACAGCGCGAAGGAGCCCGATGCCAAGGCTCGGGTGCTGACCCAGGTGGGACGCCTGTTCCTTCAGTGTGGTGACGAGCGCCGTGCGATGGCGTCCTACCAGTCTGCGCTGGAGACCGGCGCGGACGACCCAGCGGTGCTGCGCGCCGCGAAGGAGCTGTGCGAGCTCTACTCGCGCGTCGGAGACAACAAGCGTCTGGCCAAGGCGCTGGAGCAAGTCGTCCAGCGTGAGCAGGATCCGGCGGAGCGCCATCCCGCGGCCGAGCGGCTCGCCCGCCTGTGTGACGAGACCGGCGACAAGAAGCTAGGAGTCAGCGCGTGGTCTGCGTTGCTCGACTCGGACCAGGCGGAGCAGGCGCTGGAGCGGCTGGAGGCGCTGTCCACGGAGCTGGCGGACGACGCAGGGCTCGCTCGAGTGCTCGAGAAGCGCGCAGAGCTCAGCCGGTCCGGCGACGAGGCGCGAGAGTTCATTGTCCGCGCGGCAACACTTCGCGGAGAGCGCCTGGGGGACCGCGAAGGCGCCGTGCGTACCTGGTGGCTTGCCGTGGAGCGCTACGGCGCTGGCCTGGAGGCCCTTCAGAAGCTCGTGCCACTGCTCGAGGCCCAGCGCGACTACGAGGGACTCGCCCGAGCCCTGCGTCATCGCGCGGGCTTGGAAGAGGGTGAGGAGCGCGCGAAGTCGCTGGCTCGTGCCGGTCAGGTGCTCAGCGACAAGCTCGGTGATCCCGGGCGCGCCCTGGAGCTCTTTGGAGAAGCCCTCACGACCTCACCGAAGCAGAGCACCGCGATCGCCGCGCTGGAGCGCTGGCTCAACGACGAAGACCTTGCTGCCCGGGCGGCGGAGGCCCTGCGCCGCGCCGCCGAGGCCTCGGGAGACCGCCGCCTGAAGGTCTCGCTACTGGAGTGGGAGGCGCGCGTCGCGCAGTCCGTGGAGGAACGCCTCGGAGCGCTGCGTGCAGCGGTCGACCTGCTTCAAGAGGAGCCGAGAGATTCCGTCCGGATTCACAAGCTCGCCTCGCAAGGGCTCTGGGCGGCGGTGGTCGACGCACCTTCTCTGGCGAGTGAGTGGCTGAGCGCCCTGCAGACCGAGGCGGAGCGCAGCCAGGACTTCGCGCCCTACTGCGAGACCCTCACCAGGGCGTTGGGTGCGCAGCCCATCGCCAGCCAGGAGCTATTCCTGCTGGCGACGGCGCTTGGAGAGGCGCTGGCGAGCCTGGGCGAGGTGGCTCGAGCGATCGAGGTGCTGCGCCGCGCTCACGCCTACGATCCGACCAGCCCGGGGCTGGTTGCTCGCATCGAAGAGCTGCTCGCCGAGGGGGGCTCCCCGGAGGAGAGACTGACCTTCTATCGTGAGGCGCTGCTCCAGCCCGGCAGCCCCGAACGCCAGAAGAAGCTCCAGCACGCCCTGGCACGTCTGCTCAGGCGTGAACTCGCGGATACGCCCAAGGCGATTGCCGTGTGGCAACAGATCCTGGAGGCAGATCCGGCAGATCCTCTGGCGCACACCTCGCTGCTCGGCGCGCTGCGGGAGACGGAGCGTTTTCACGAGGCATATGCCGAGAGCGTGCGCGCGCTGCCGTTCCTCGAGCAAGGCAAGCGCAGCGACGCGCTCGCAGCCGCCGCGGAGCTCGCCGTCAAGGTCGGCGATGTTCCTGCGGCCCTCGACCATTACCGTGCGTTGCTCGATGCCGGCGCGCTCGAGGGAAGCTGGCTCGGGGACGCCGAGCGTCTCGGGATGCAGAGCAGCGATTGGTCGTTCTTGACCGCGGTGCTCGAGCGCAAGCTACAGCTGACCGAGGAGCCGTCCCTGGCGCTGCGCATCCTCGATCGGCTGGCGCAGGTCGCCTCGGAGCGCGTCGAAGACACCACGGCGGCGGCGGGCTACTGGCGTCGTGCCGCCACCCTCGCAGAGAACGACCTCAGCGACGCACGGCTGGCCAGCGAGTTCTTGCGTCGGGTGTTGCGCGTGTCGAGCGACGACGTGGAAGCCGCTCAGCGACTGCTCGCCTTGATGTCTCTCGAGTCCGACTGGAGCGAGATGCCCGGCGTCTTCCAGGTCGTTCTGGCCGAGGCCACGGGACCAGTGGCAACGGCTCAGGTTCAGCAGCTGGAGCCCAGAGCGCAGCATCCGAGCACCCGCCTGGTGCTGGCAGATCTCGCGCGCGCGGTGCGCTCGGGCTTCCCGGAGGCGGATGTCGAGGCCTTGCTCGCGCTCGAGGCGCGCAGCCTCGCCGCTCAGCCGGAGCACGCGGATCGAGCGGCAGAATGCTTCAGAGCTTTCATCGCTCTCGGCGAGCCGAGTGAGGACCGAACTCGCGCCTTCGAGGTCTTCCTGGGCGCACAGGAGGCGCCGCGAGCCGACGATTGGCGCTGGCTCTTCGAGCTGAGAGTGAAGGCCCAGGAGGATCCTACGCCGATCCTGGTGGAGTGGGCGGCGGTGGAGGAGCAGCGCTTGGGGTGCGTGGAAGAGGCGCGCCGCTTGCTGGAGCGCGTCCTGGAGCAGGAGCCGGATCACGAGGAGGCGCTCGGGGATGCGGCGCGTCTGGCCTCGCGCGCGGGTGAGCCCAAGCAGGCGCTGGTCTACCTGGGGCGGTTGCGAGATCGCGCGCAGGGTGAAGCGCGTATCCTTGCGGATCTAGCCTACGCGCGCGTCCTGATCGAGGGAACTGGCGACGTCGAAGCCGGGCTCGAGGTGCTCCACTCGGTGCTGACCAAGCACCCGACCCAGCCGGAAGCTCTCGAACTGGTGAAGCAGGTGCTTGTGCAGCCAAACGCCCGCGCTCAAGCCGCCGAACTCTTGGACCGGATCAGCCAGGAGCTCGAGGACCGCGAGGCCGGCCGCGAGATCCTGGAGACGCTGCTCAGCGTCTCCAAGGACACCCCGGAGCTGGCCGAGCGGCGTCAAGAGTGGTTTCTGCAGGTCGTCGAGTACCGCGAATCGGAGCAGCCTGAAGGCGCGCTCGAGCTGTGCCTCGAGGCGGCTCAGGAGAACCCTGCCGAGGAAGCCGTGTGGGATGTCGCCGAACGACTCGCCCGCAAGCTGGAGACGCCAGAGCCAGTGCGTGACGCCTACAACGTAGCGCTGGCTCAGGCCACTGACGGCGACCTGGCAGAGCTGCTGGGCAGGCGACTGATCGACTTCTACGAGGAATGGTTCGACGAGCCTGATCGGGTCATCGAGCTGTTGGAACGCGTCCTGGACGGCGCTCCCACGGCGGCTTGGGCCCTCGATCGCTTGAAGCTTGCGTTCAACGCCGCTGGGCGCTGGCAGGATCTGTTTCGCGTGTATGATCGCGCCATCGCCCGCAGCGAGGAGACCTTCGAGCGTGAGAGCTTGCTCGAGGAGGCGGCCCTTGCCGCGAAGGACTTCGCTGGCGACGCGCCGCGGGCCATCGGGTATCTGGAGCAACTGCTCGAGTTGCGGCGCGACGACTCGCGGGTGGAGAACAACCTCGAGCGTCTCTACGAGCGCGAGGGGCAGAGTCGTCCGCTGATCGAGTTGCTCGGCCGCCGCCTCGACAAGCTGTCCGGGACACCACTCGAGGAGCTGCGCCTGCGCATCGCGGGTCTCTGGATCGACCTGAGCGATGCGCGACACGCCTTCGAGTTGATCGACCTCACGCTGGAGGCCGGTCCAGGCACTGACGAGGCGTTCCAGCTGCTGGAGCGGATCCTGGCGCTGCCCGTGCCGCCCGAGTCGCTGCCTCCGACCGGCGACGGAAGCCGTCGTCGACGCGCGATGAGCGTTCGCGACGACGTTGCCGCGCGGCTCAAGGCTCACTACGAATCCCTGGGTCAGACCCAGGACGTCGTGCGCATGCTCGAGGTCGAGCTCGAGGCTGCACCTGGCAAGGCAGAGCTCGAGCAGCGCCTTGGGGAGCTGGTGACGATCTGCTTGAATCGACTCGACGATCCCCGCAGCGCCTTCAAGCACTTGATGGAGTTGGTTGGCCTGGTCCCAAGCTCGCAGGAGTACCGCGGTCAGCTGGACGAGCTCGCGCAACGCATCGATGAAGGGCAGCGCCAGGCAGAGCTCCTGGTGATGATCGCGGGGCGCGAGGAGTCGCCCCTGGCGGAGCAGCTCTTCTACGAAGCCGGGGAGGTGAGCGAGCGAGAGCAGCTGTTCGAGCGAGCGGTTGACTTGCATCACCGCGTCGCTCACGCCGCTGGTGCTCCGGTCGAGCTTCAGCTGAAGGCGTGCCGGCGCCTGGACCCGTTGCTCGAACGGGCGGGGGAGCTGCCACGGCGAGTCGACCTGCTGGAGCGCATCGCTGCGCTGGGGGAGCAGGTCGTGGGGGCCGAGGCGGAGCGAGTTGGGGCGCTGGCGACGGCGGCGCGCCTCGCGGATCAGCAGCTCACGGATCTGGAGCGGGCGATCCGTCTATGGCGCGAGCTGCTCGCTATCGACCCGAGGGACGGCGGCGCGCTCGATGGGCTGGTGGACGCGCTGCGTCGCGCCGAGCACCACACCGACCTGGTTGCCGCCTTGGACGAGCGCGCTGGGCTGCGCGTGGGTAATGGCGATGCCCAGGGAGCACGTCAGGATCGGGTCTGGGCGGCGAAGGTCCTGGGAGAGAACCTTGGACAGACGGCCAGCGCCGTGGAGCGCTGGGTCGGGATCGAGCAAGACCACGGCGCGGACGAGGAGAGCTTCGAGACGCTGGTGCAGCTCCTGGAACGAGAGCAGCGCTGGCCCGAGCTCGCGGCGCGTATCGAGCGCGAGGCCGAGGGGACCGCAGACCCCACGCCTCGCGCCGCGCTGCTCGTCCGCCTCGCGGAGCTGTACGCCACGCACACGGGACAGATCACCGAGGCGCTCCACGCTTACGCGGCCGCGGACGACTGGGACGGCGCGATCAGCGCCGTGCGCGGTGTGAGCGACGCAGAGGCGGGCCTCGCTGCGTGTGGCGAACTCTATCAAACTTCCGTGCGGTACTGGAAGCGTAGCCGCGACCAGCGCGTGGGTGAGGTGGCTCACTGGGCGGTCACCGAGCAGAGGAACCGCTTGCTGGAGCGGGGCCGACACCAGGCAGTAGTCGAGCTCCTGGAGGAGGCGTCCGAGCTGGACTTCCCGGTGGAGATCCAGCGTGGCATGCGGCAAGAGGCGGCGCTGCTGTGCCAGGAGCGCCTCGGCGCACCCGAGCGCGCCGC
The DNA here is from genome assembly GCA_020430865.1 of Myxococcales bacterium. Next base: position 7,290 of record JAGQIY010001316.1, on the reverse strand, counting down.
CGAGATCTTCTCGCGCCTGCTCGACGAGGATCCGGCGGACGACGTGGCGCAGGCCAGCGTCCCGCGGCTTGCATTGCTGTTGGACGAGCTCGGGCGGAGCGAGGCGAAGGTGAAGCTGTGGGAGCAACAGGCTGGCTGTCGCGAGCGCCTGGAGGACCGGGGCGGGGCGGCGGCGCTGTGGTCGCGTGCGGCCCAGCTCGCAGAGACCGAGCTGAAGGACGTCGAGCGTGCGCTCGTCGATTTCCGCGCGGGCGCCGCGCTCGGGGGCGAGGACTGCCTGGAGGCGCTCGCGCGCATTCACGAGGCTCGGGGAGAGACGCAGGAGCGCGTCGAGGTGCTGGAGTGGCTCTGTGCCTCGTCGGGTCGTGAACAGGTTGGTGAGCGCACGCTGCGCCTGGCCCAGGGCTACGAGGAGCTTGGTCGGCGAGACAGGGCCAGGGCGCGCTTGGAGGCCGTGCTCACGCAGATGAACCAGTGGCGTGGGATCGACGCTGCTCCGGTGCGCAAGCACCTCTCGGAGCTCTATCGCGCAGACAAGGCCTGGGTGCCGCTGGCCGAGCTGCTCGCCGAAGAGGCCAGGCGCGCCACCCTCAAGCGCAAGCGCCGCAAGCTGTTCGAGGAAGCAGCAACACTGTTCATGGAACGAGTCGGGAACTCGGCGCGCGCCATCCCGCTGCTGGAGTCCGCGCTGGAGGCCGAGCCGGAGGATGTGGACCTTCGCCTCGCGCTCGTGGATGCGCTGTGCGACGAGGAGGGCGGGACTGAAGAAGGCTTCGAGCGCGCGGAGCAGCTACTGCGCGACCAGCTCGAACTCTATGGCACTCGTCGACCCAAGTCTCGGGCGCTCGTGCACCATCGACTCGCCCGGGTGCTCAAGAGGTCTGAGGGCAGCGAGGCTGCGCTGAGAGAACTCGAGGTGGCGGCGAAGATCGACCCCGCTCATCCAGAGGTGCTGGAGGAGCTGGGCCGCGTGGCCTTCGACCTCGGGCGGGGTGAGCGAGCGGAGCGGGCATTTCGCGCGTTGTTGCTGGTCTTGAAGCCAGGATCGGAGCCCGCGACCAAGGGCCCCAGTCGCTCCGAGGCCTTCGTGTATCTGGGGGAGATCGCGGCGCTGCGAGACGACCCGATTCGCGCGACCGAGTTCATCGAGAGCGCGTTCGAGGCCGCGATGGAGAGCGATTTCGAGAGCAAGCGCCTCGAGCGCGCCCTGCGCCAGCGCGGGCGGCACGAACTGCTGGCCCGAGTGGTCGAGACGCGCCTCGAGCGCGCTAGTAACCCTGCGGAAACAGCCAGGGCGCTCGCCGACCTGGTGATGCTCTACGCCGAGGACGGTCAGGCCGCTCAGGCCGAGCGGGCTGGGCGCATCAAGAACCGTGCGGACGACGTGTTCCAGAGCCTGGAACAGCAGCAGGCGGATTCCCTCGCCTGGTCGGCGCTGGGCCAGGTCTACGAGTGGCTCGGTGATCGCGAACGGGAGACTCACGTGCTCGAGCGTCGGGTGGCCGCCCAGGGCCTGGACAACGCAGATGCGGAGGCGCTGTACCGCCTGGCCGAACTTCGGCTGGGCAGCGGCGAGACCCGCGACTCGGGCATCGACCTGCTGGAGCGAGCGCTCGAGCTGGAGGCCGATCTGCCTCGGGCGGATGGCATGCTGCGTGGGCTCCTCGAGCGCGAGCCTGGGGTCGAAGAGCCGGCGCGACTGCTGGAGTCGATCTCGCGCAGCGCCGGTCGCGAAGAGTCTCTGCTGTTCGCGCTGCGCCACATCGCCGCGCTGCCGGGGCCTCGCATCGACGTCCTGCGGGAGGCGTGGGAGCTGGCGTCGCGGCTCGAGCAGCTGGACGTGGGCCGCAAGATCCTCGAGGAAGCGCTTGCCCGAGAAGATGCCGGACTGGAGGGGGAGGACGGGGCCTGGGTTCGACTCCAGCTCTCGGAGCTACTGGAGGTCCAAGGTGCTCAGGCGAAGGCCCTGGAACTGAAGGAGCAGGCGGCGCTCTTGATGGATCCCGCAAACGCGCGGGACCTGTGCCTGGAAATCGCCCGTCAAGCGGAGGAACAGGGGCAGCTCGACCGCGCCGTGCGCGTCCTCGAGCGGGTGCGTCAGGACAATCCAGCGGACCGCGAGGCGTGGGAGCCGCTGATGGCGCTGTGCCGGGAGCGGGGCGATCTCGCCAAGCTCGCGGAGCTGATCGAGAGCACGCTGGCCGTGGTGGACGACGCCGAGAGCCGCGGTCGACTCGCCCTCGAGCGGGCACGCATCCTGCTCGGGCGCGGTGACACTCGAGACGCGATCGACGTGCTGAGGCAGATCGTCGAGGACTTCCCTGGTACCCCCGAGGCGAGTGAGACCTTGATCGAGGTGCTGCAGGGCGAGGGGCGACGCGAGGAGCTGGTGGAGATCCTGGTGGGCGAGCTGGAGCGCGCCAAGGACGAGCAGAGCGTCGAGCGCATCACGTCGCTCTCCTTGCGTCTCGGGGCCCTGCTCGAGGAGCTCGAGCGTCAGGACGACGCCTTCGATGTCTACCAGGCGCTGATGGACTGGGCCCCTGACGCCGTCGAAGCCCTGCGTCGCAGCGTGAGCATCCTCGAAACTCGCGACGACAGCTATCTGCTGGCGGACGCCATCGAGCGCTTGCTGCCCCTCGAGCAGGGCGAGGCCGCGAGCGCGCTCGGGCGACGGCTCATGGACCTGCGCCGCGAGCAAGGCGACGAGGAGGCGGAGGAGCGGGCGCTGCGGCTGTTGTTCGACGCCGAACCTCGTGACCGCGAAGTCGCCGAGCGCCTCTCCGCGCTCTACGCCGGCCGCGCTGATTTCTCGAGCCAAGCAGACATCCTCGCGCGCTGCTTCGAGGCGAACCCCCATCAAGCCGACTTGCTGAGTCGGCTGGTCGAGGCTCACCGCCAGGCGGGAGAGCTCGACCGCGCGCTGGAGGCGCTCAGCGTCGCGTTGACCCTGAAGGCGAACCACGTCGGCTTGCTCAGGCAACGAGCGGAGCTGCTGGAATCGCTGGAGCGTCCGCTGGATGCGCTGGACGATCACGAGCGAGTCTACGCGCAGGAGCCAGCGCACGGCGTGGTGCTCTGCGAGGCGCTGCAGCGGGCCTTGGAGGCTGCCGAAGGGGACGCCCGTCGCGGGATCCAGAAACGCCTGGTGGCCGTCTACGAGGAGCTCGGGGACGGCGATGGGGCACAGCGGGTGCTGACGGCGGTGCTCGAAGAGCGACCCGACGACAGGGACGCGCTGTGGCGCCTCGCGCGGCTCGCTCGGCGCACCCAGAACGACACGGAGATGGCAAGCCACTACCTGCAGCGCCTGTGTGAGCTGGAGCGTGGGGAGCGGCTGATCCAGGCGATCGCGGAGTTGCTGGAGGTATGCAACGAGACTGGTCAGCTCGAGCACGCCCGCGCTGGACTCGAGCGTGCGGTCGAGCTGTACCCCGAGGATCCGGAGCTCTCGGAGCGCTTGCGGGAACTCTACCAGGCGCTCGGGGCGACGCGAGAGCTCGCGCACATGATGCTGCGGGACGCTGGCGAGGCGTCCGAGCTGGAGGCACGCTACCAGCTGCTGGTGCGCGCCGGACAGTTGTTGTCGGGGCCAGGAGGACACCTCGGGGAGGCCATCGGCGTCCTGGAGCAGGCGCGCGCGCTGGTGCCCGATGAGCTCGAGGGCATCGCCGCGCTGGGGCGCGCCTACGCGAGCGCGGGGCGCGCGGCCGACGCCCGTGCGTTGCTGGCCGAGGGGGTGGCCTCTCAGCGCGGTCGAAGGTCTCGCAGCCTGTCGAGGATCTACCGCGAGCTGGCTCACCTGGATCTGGGGGCGGGGGCGCTCACCAACGCCCTCGACTCGCTGAACCGCGCCTTCGAAATGGATCCGAAGAACGGCGCCCTCGCGATGGAGCTCGGGGAGCTGGCGCTGGACCTGGACGAGGAGCCCGTCGCCAATCGCGCTTTCCGCGCGGTAACAATGATGCGCCCGGTCAGTGACCCCGAGGACGAGGGCGCGACTCCCCAGGCTCGCGCTCAGGCCTACTACCACATGGGGCGGCTCGCTCACCGTCGCGCGGATGTGCGCAAGGCGAAGATCTTCCTGGCCAAGTGCCTGAACGAGGACCCCAACAATCAAGCGGCTCGCGACCTGATGGCGACTCTCGGCTGAAGTCGGATCAGGCGGCCGGTTCTTCGGCAGCAGGTGGCGCGGAGGAGGGCCGTGCGGAGGGCCGGATGAACGGCGCGCGACCAAGGGCCGGGCTCTTGCCTCGGCGGTGGCGCAACATCGCCGGCAGGCTGAGAGGCGTCGAGAGCCCAGCGAAGAACAGGCACGAGTAGAGGACGTGTCCGTTCTCGGGTTGCCCCGGAAAGAAGAAACGGACCAGCAGCAGGCCGATGCCGATGTTGCGTAGCGTCACCTCGATGCTGATCGCCGCGCTCTCGTCGTCGTAGCGTCCCAGGAGCCGCGTGAGGTGCGGGATCGCGAACATCAGCAGCAGCGCGAAGGCCAGGATGGTGGCGGGCGGGCCCAGGCCGTACTCCGCGACCTTGATACGTCCCGAGCCCAGCGCGCTGATGGTGATCAGCACCACGAACGTCATCGACAGGCGGATCGACCAGCGCGACAGCAGCTCCGCGTGCTGTGGCAGGAAGCGGTAGCTGACCATGCCGAGGGCGAGGGGCAACAACAGGAAGCTCGAGATATCCCGCACGATCTGCCCCGTCGGGAACACGAAGTTCGGAGGCAAGTGCTCTGCCGCGGTGAGGTGCAGCACGAATGGGATGGTGAGCAGGCAACCCAGCGTGGTGACGGTGGTCACCGAGATGGACAGCGGTACGTTTCCGCGTCCGAAGTAGGTGAGCAGGTTCGAGAATGCGCCGCCGGGCACCACGCTCACCAGGATCAGGCCAACCGCCCACCCCGGCTCGAGACCGAGCACGTGAGAGAAGGCGACCGCGAGCAGCGGCACCAGCACCACCTGGACTGCGAGGCCCACCGCGAGGCCGCCTGGATTTCGCACGATGCGCTCGAAGTCTCGAACGCTGAGCGTGGCGCCCATACCGAACATTGCCAGGAGCAGCTGGACCGGTACGAAGTAGGCTTCGACGAAGGCGTGGTGAGAGAAGAGTTCGCGCACGGGATGGTTGAGCAGCGCCAGTTCTTTGGGGGTGAGGTCCGCTGGTCGTCCGTTAGCACTCACCGGGCCGCGCCGATAGCGGTCCGAGCCCGCCACCGAGGCAGCGACTCCGGCCAACGACGTGCGCCCGTAGCAGCGTTTACGCGGCAGCGCGACGGCTGGTTTCCCTGTTCTGGCCGTCGGGGCTGCGGCGCTTGTCCCCCGGCCGCCCCCGCCGGATGATTGCATCATGAGCTGGTTCATGGCCGCCATCTACGACCCCTTCATGCGCAAGACGGAGGAGGCCTGCCTGCGCGCCTGGCGCGGGGAGCTGCTGCAGGATCTCAACGGGTCCGTGCTCGAGGTCGGCGCGGGCACCGGCGCGAACCTCCCGCTCTACTCCGACCAGCTCGAGCGCCTGGTGCTCGCGGAGCCGGACCGCGCCATGCGTAGCAGGCTCCGGGAGCGCCTCGAGGGGCTGGGGCGCCGAGCCGAGCTCTCTGGCGCGGCCATGGACGCGCTTCCGTTCGAGGACGCCGCGTTCGACGCGGTGGTGTGTACGCTGGTGCTCTGCAGCGTCTCGGATCCTCGCACGTGCCTCGGTGAGGCGCACCGGGTGCTCAGACCCGGTGGCAAGCTGGTGTTCATCGAGCATGTCTGTGACGAGCGCCGCCTCGGCCGGCGGCTGCTCCAGCGCGGGCTGGAGCCGCTGTGGAAGCCGCTGGCGGGCGGCTGTCACCTGACGCGCCGTACGGAAACGGAGATCCGGGACGCGGGTTTCGAGGTCACCGACGTGCGCCGAGAGAGCCTGCGCAAGGCGCTCCCGATGCTGCGGGCGTCGGTGCGCGGTGTGGCTCGCAAGCCGGTCTGAGCTCAAGGCGCGGGATCGGCGCCTCGTAGCAACCACTCGAAGGCGCTGGCCATGACGCTGGACGCCTGGGGCCCGTACTGACCGTGGCCGGCGCTCGGCAGGATGAAGAGCCGGGAAGGGATACCCCCTTGGTCGAAGCGCTCGGCGGTCGCGTCGATCTGGCTCCTCGCCTCGCGCTCACCAGCGACCAGGACCAGTCGCCGCACGCCGCTGACCTTCGACGCGGGCGTCTCCGTGGGGAGTCCCCCCAGCAAGAGCCATGGATAGCGCCCGGGGAATCGCTCGCGCAGCGCGAGGGCCCGCAGCGCACCCTGGGAGTAGCCAATCAACACCCGTTCGTCGGTGTCGAGGAGTCCGCCCCGCGCCGCCTTGACGGCTGAGAGGGCGTGCTCCAGCCGTCGCTCCTGGGCGGCGGTGTCTGCGGTCCAGCGATAGCGACCGCCACTGCCGCAGCGCTCGTCGGCGAGCAGCGCGATCAGGGTGAAGTGGGTGGAGGCGGCCTTCGCCCAGGATCGGATGGCGTCGATGTCGCCGCACACGCCGTGGAGATAGAGCGCCGCCCGGCGCACGTCGGCGGGGGCATGGGCGACCAGGATCGGCTTGTCCTCCGTCAGCCTCAGCCTGACCACCTCGCCCGGTTTGATTCCCTGAGGAAGCGCTGGCGGCGCGGGCTCCGGAGCTGGGGCGGAGGCCAGCCCCGCAGAGGGCTCGGCGTCTGCGCTGGCGGCTCCAGCGTGCGGGTCCTCGCGGGGGGGCTGCAGTGGTCGAGACTCCGCGCTGACGGACCTGATGCTGGGCTGGGCCGCGGAGGAGGGGGTCGAGGCAGGAGCATTACCGTGCGGAGTCGTGGACGGCGCACAAGACTGGCCGAGCGCCGCGCAGAGCCAGAGAGTCCTCACCCCCGAGAAACCTGCTAGGTATGGCGGCAGCGCCAGGCGAGGGGAGAAGCGTCCGCGCATGGTCAGCCCTTGGTGAGCCAAACCAGCGCAGCGCGGTACATGCCGCGCTTGGACTCGAGCAAGAGCTCGTGCCCCATGTCCGAAGGTGTGGAGATACGCACCGGAACGCGGGCCTTCTGCAGCCAGCCTTTCACGGTCAAGGTCGGCTCGTAGGTGCCGTCTTCCTTGCCAGTGATCAGGTACACACGGCGGATGCGCGCGTGGTTCTTGCCCAGCTCCTCCAGGCCCTGGCCGCCCCAGTACTTGGTGTCCGCGGCGAGCACCAGCCAGCGATTGAACGCTCGAGGCTCGCGCACGCCGACGTTCATGGTGACGAACGCGCCCTCGGAGAAGCCGATCATGGTGTTGCCGTAGAGCT
>JAGQIY010001315.1 GCA_020430865.1 Myxococcales bacterium | reverse complement strand
TACCAGGGCGACCCGTTCGACCTGGTCCTGGCAGACCCACCGTGGGCCTACAGCGACCCGCTGCGATGTGGCGGACGAGGGGCCGAGCAGAACTACGACGTGCACCCTGTCGAGGACATCGAGCGCCTCGATGTCGAGGCCGTCGTCGCAGACGACGCGATCCTGGCCATGTGGATGGTCCCCCCTCAACTGGAGGCTGGGTTTCAGCTCATGCGGGCGTGGGGATTCACCCCGCTGACCCTCGGGTTCACCTGGATCAAGGTGACGCAGGGGCCGACGCAGAGCGGGAAGGCACTCAAGGCTCGCCTACGCGCGCTGGACCTTGATCGCGCCACGATCCAGACTGTGGTCGACGCCGCAGCACCATACCTCCATCGTCCGGCTCGCCTCGGTATGGGCCGACAGACCCGACAGAATGCCGAGTTCTGCTACCTCGGCCGGCGCGGGCGCGGACTGGAGCGGCTCGACGCGGGCGTCAACTCGGTGGTCCTCGCCCCGAAGATGCGGCACAGCCGCAAGCCTGACGAGGTGCACCACCGCCTCGAGCGGCTCTATGGGCCAGCATGCCGGAAGCTCGAGTTGTTCGCCCGCCGGCCGAAGCCCGGGTGGTGCACATGGGGCAACGAGATCGTGGATGGGTCAGGCAACCCGGTTCAGCCGGGGGTGCTGATGCCGTTGAAGACAATGAGCGAGTCCATCGATGCCGGCCTGTTCGCCAACGGAGATGTCTGATGTTCCTTCTGCCCACCAGCTTGGACAGCATGCTGAACATCCCTGTATGGCAGCCCCAGCCATTTAGGCTCCCCGAGCCAGTCATGCGCGGCCCACTGGGCGTCCCACCCCCACCTCCGCGCGTACTTCGTGTGACCTCCCCGCGGAGTGACGATTCGCAGTTCGCAGAAGGCGAGTATCAGTACTGGCTCGCGACGGGCTCTACCCAGGGCCGCTCTGCTCTGACCGATGCAGGGCAGGTGGCGGTGTTCGAGGGGCACGAAGTCCGCATCGAAGCCGAGACCGACGATGCCTTGTACGTCGAGGTCTTCCGGTCGCCCCGGGGCGGCGGATCGCCGCAGATGCAGTTCCGGGTCAAGGCGCAGCCTCGAATGGTGATCCGCGACTTCGGCGAGCTGCCCGACCCTCGTCTGGAAGTGCTCTTTCTGGCCCCTGGCTGAGAGTGGCGACGCCCGCCGCCTCCTGCGGGCCAAGGAGAGTGAGATGGACAAGAAAGACCTGTATGACGACTTCGTGGCCAACCTGCCCGAGCGGTCCCGTCAGTTCCTGGCGCTGGTGAAGTCCCGGGGGACCGTGACCATCAGCGAGGCGATGGATGCGCTCGACGTCTCGGTGCCCAAAGCGATGGGTGGCATCACCGGCAGCATCGGCCGCTGGGCCCCAGCCCGGGGGATCGATGTGCCCTACGAGAACGTCACCGTCGACGGCGAGCGTGCCTGGACGTGGCGTGGCCTGGATTACACCTGAAGCGAGGTATCACATGGCAAGAATGCGAAGCCCAACAGACTCGCTGGACTGGCGGTTGATCGCGGTGGCGGCCGAGGCTGTACTGCAGGCTCAGGCGTCCCCAGGACACCGGGCAGTGCTGTGCGCGGGTGTGCCGATGTGCATCTCGCCCGAGATGCACCGTCAACTCAACGCAACACGGGCGGCTGTAGGATCGTCCATCGATGACTTCACCGCGGGGCCACTGCTGGTTCGTCGCAAGGCTGAGAGCGCGTCCGACTACCTGACTCGTGCAGCTCAGCACCTTCCCGCCAACATGGTCGATCCCATCCGAGTGCTCAGCGAACAGCCCGAGATGTGGGCAGTGGAGCAGTGATGGCCGCCCCAATCCGGCCTCTGGACGCCCAGGACGTCGCGTTCATCCAGCGTAAACTCATGTACGCGCTCGACATGGCCGTGGAG
>JAGQIY010001314.1 GCA_020430865.1 Myxococcales bacterium | reverse complement strand
GGAAAGCCACTCCTGGACCGCGTGGTCTACCTCGACAACGCTGGCGGCCCGGCGACAGAGGTGACGATCGGCAGCCAGAAACACTCCGTCAAACCAGGAGAAGTGAAGAAGCTAGAACTGGTGGGGGGCACCTGCGAGGGGGCGCTCGGCGTGAAGCGGAACGGCAAGGCGGTTGCCGAGCTGCCCGGCAAGCCGACGTTGCGGCAGAACCAAGCCGCGCCCGCCGTGATCGATGTCACCGGCAAGCACTGCTATGCACTACGCAAGGTGATCTACGTCACGAGCGGGAACGACGCGAAGCACCTGAAACGTGAAGCTCCACGGCCCCTCGAAGAAGCTCGCATCGTCGAAGCTCCCGACGTCCGTTACGTGCTCGAACCGGTCCCGGACACGGTCAAGACGCCGATGGCAGGTGCGCTGACGCACACGGCGCTCGAGCATCGGTCCTGTCGCTAGCTCCCTGTTCATGGTTCCCGAGGATGCAACTCACTCCTCGGCGAAGCGCGCGCGCGGTGTACCCTCTCCGGGTGCCCCGCCCCGTCGACGCCGACTCCGCCGCCACCTTCGATCGCATCGTGCGCGCGGCGCTCGCGGAGCTGACGGAGACCGTGCCGCGCAACGCCATCTCCATGCGCAAAGTCGGTGAGCGGGCTGGGGTGAGCCTCGGGACGCTGCAGTACTACTTCGAGAGCAAGGACCGTCTGCTCGAGGCGTGCCTCGACGGCTACTACCGCGACCTGGCGCAGGAGGCACAGCGCCTGCTCTCGGCGCTCGCGAGCGGACCGGTGCCTGCGGGCGAAGCGGCCATTCGAGGCGCGGTGGCCAGCATGTATCACTTCATCGTGCGCCAGCGGGCGCTGATCGAGCTGCGGCTGATCACGACCTCGATGCGCGGCGAGCTCGCACCCGAGCGTCAGCACGAGTTCATGGGCACGGTGATCCGAGACGCCGCAGAGCTCCTGGATCCCCACGTGGAAATCGACCGCGACGAGCTACGCCTGACCATCCAGTTCGTGTCCGCCAGCCTCATCCGCCTGGCGTTGCTCAGCCCGAGTGAGCGCATCGCCCTCACTGGCAGCGACGACGAAGCCGCCGTCGCCGCCTTCGTCGAGCGCGCGGTGTGCCGGCTCGTCCGCCCGAGGCCCGCGAGCGCCTAGAAAACGGCCCCAGTCAGCGACCGATTCGAGTCCTGAGGCTGCCCCACCGATGGGGTACCATCGAGCGCATGATCTCGAGGGAATGGCCGCGCTGGGGCCCGCGGCTCGGGCTGCTTGCAGGCCTCGGAGCCGCGCTGGTCGGCGCCTGCGGCTCGGACGACTCCGGCGGAGCTGGCGCGAACGGTAGCGGCGCGAGCGGTGGGGACGCCGGCAACGGGGGCAGCGGCAACGGGGGGAAGCTGGACGGTGGGACGCCCGCGGACGCCTCGACCAGTGACGGCAGCGTGGTCAACCCGGTGCCTGGCGAGGGCGAGTGCGCCTGGACTCCCGGTGAGCGTCCGACGGCGCAGCTGCCCGACGAGCACGCGAGCGAGTACGTGATCGAGCTGGGGCGCTGGCAGATCTCCGACGCCGCTCAGGAGCCGGTGCAGACCCGCAAGGGCATCAACGACGCCATCCGCTGGGCCAAGGACAACGGCTACGACAAGATCGTGCTTCCGCCGGGCAATTACCTGGTCGGCGAAGCCACGAACGACGCCTACCAGGCCGGGGTCGAGCTGGAAGGGGACATGACCTTCGAGCTCGCCGACGGCGCCGTGCTCCAGATGGCCCCCAACGATCGCTGGAACTACTGCGTGATCAGCGTCAACGGCAACAGCAACGTCACCATCCGCGGCGGCGAGGTGCTCGGCGATCGCGATCTCCACGACTACGGCAACCCGGAGCGAACGGGACACGACGAGGGCCACGGGATCTGCGTCTGGACCGCCGTCGATCGCGTGCTGATCGAGGACATCGAGCTGCATGAGCTGACCGGAGACGGCGTGCTGATCGTCGGCGACAAGCAGACCGACTCCCAGCCCGAGAAGCCGAGCACCAACATCACCATCCGCAACAGCCAGATCCATCACAACCGGCGTCAGGGCGTGTCCATCGTGGGCGCTCACGACGTGGTGATCGAGGACAACCACATTCACCACATCCAGGGCACCTCACCCCAGTTCGGCATCGACATCGAAGGCGCAGGGCGTCGCGATCAGGACATCCATATCCACCGCAACGTCTTCGATCACAACGCGGGCGGCGACTTCGTCACCTCGACGGGCCACAACGTGTGGTTCGAGGACAACGACCTGACTCAGTGCCAGACCAACGACGCGGGAGTCTACGACCCGGCGCTGCCCTGCGACCTGGACAAGCAGGTCGACGGCCCAATTATCCTGTGGAAAGAGACCGACAACGTCATCCTCAACAACCGCATCCGCATGTCCCTGCGCACGGTGAACGGCTTCTGGGGGATCCTCGGCTACGTCAGCGGCAGCGCCAAGAGCGCCACCCGCGACAACCCGATCGGTAACTACATCGCCGGCAACACGCTGTTCGACGCGGGGATCCACATGGCCCACAACATGCGTTACTTCGTCTCGAACAACACGATCCACAACGGGTTGATGCTTGGCTACAACCTGGCGTGTACGCGCCTCGAGGACAATCGCATCAACCGCACCGCCTCGGAGCACTACAAGCTCCGTGACGTCGCCGGCGTGGCCACCAGGAACATCCTCAATCGCAGCGAAGGCGCCGACCCTGCTGAAGATCGCGTGCTGTACTTCCCGATGGCCGACGACGCGCCCTACCGCAACTCTTCTCCGGTGTTCTGGTGATGCGCGCTCCTCTCATCGTCCTGGGTATTGGCGCGGCTGGCGTGCTGCTCGCGCTGGCGACTCGCCAGTCGGATCCAGAGTCTCCCCTCACCCCCGAACCCCCTCGGGCCGGCGAGGGCAGCTGTCCGGCGGGCTCCGACGACGCGGGGCTCGGCCCCGACATGCTGCGCGTCCCCGAAGGCTTCTGCATCGACAAGACCGAGGTGACTCGGGCTCAGTACGCTGCCTGGCTCGACACGAGCCCGAGCACGTCGGGGCAGTCGAGCGCCTGCGCGAGCAACGATGGCTTCACCCCGAGCTGCGGCTGGCCAGCGGGCTCCGACGGGGAGAAGCCCGTCGTCTGCGTCGACTGGTGCGACGCGAGCGCGTTCTGCGAAGCGGCGGGCAAGCGCCTGTGCGGCAAGGTCGGTGACGGCGGGCCCTACGCCTTCGAGGACTACGACGATCCAGCGCAGAGCGAGTG
>JAGQIY010001313.1 GCA_020430865.1 Myxococcales bacterium | reverse complement strand
CGCTGGCGTGGGGATGTCGGGCAGGGGGACGTGCACGCGCACCGGGTCGAAGACGAACTTCTGCGCTCCCAAGGGGAAATCGACGGGGTAGTCGATGATCGGGATGTCGAAGTCGAAGCCCAGCACCTCGATGAAGAACGTCGGCACCAGGTGGATCGCGCCGGTGTAGGTGACGTTGCCTTCGGGCCAGACGTCGAACTCCGCGAACGCACCGCCGAGGAAGTCGCTCGTGGACGAGTCGCCCTTCTCCTCGATGTCCTTGTTCGACGGTTCGATGACGATGCGCTCGGTGGTGTAGACCGCGGCGAGCTCACCGTAGACGTCGAGGGCCACACCGCCCTTGCTGATCTGGCTGGGGATCCCCGCCAGGCCGAGCAAGTTCACCTCGAAGAGCCGGAACTCGTCGGTGAAGGCTTGCGCTGGCGGGCTGCCATCGAACGCCCAGGAGTCGAAGGTCTTGTCCCGCTTCAGGTGGAAGTCGACCTGGGGAACGAAGGGGATGTCGCCGGTCCACTTGATCGGGATCCCCAGCACCTTGATGTCGATCTTGGCCTCCGCGCCGACCTCGAGCCCGTAGTCGAAGGAGAGCTGCCCGCCGTTGCGCATTCCTGGCGTGAGGTTGCGCAGGGCAGGCGGCCACTCGGTCTGGAGCTTGCCGTCGAGGATCACCTGCGTTTCCGCGGGGACCTTGACGAAGAAGCGCACTTGCAGGTCGGAGCCGTTGGGGATCCAGCCGGTGTCCCAGTCGAACGCGAACGGCAGATCGATCGTCTTGTCGTAGTGCAGCGGAGCCGTCGTGCAGTCGAGCTCGACGTCCTCGCAGTACATCGCGAGCACTTCACCTGGATCGAGCTGCGGCCCACCGTCGGGACCGCCATCGGGCACACCGCCGTCTTGAGCAAACGCTTGACTAGACAGCAAGAGCAGGCCGCTCGCGGCCAGCGTGCAAGCAAGGTGCTTCATCTCTGGAGTTTCTCTCGGGAAGGGCGTTGGCCCCAGCGGCCAGCGGAGGGCGACATGGGGCGAGGAACCAAGCAGATCGGAGTCCCGCGACGGAACTCGGACCCTGCGAAGATTACCACAGCGCTGTCCTTTTCGGATGAGCCCTTCGAGCTGTTTCTCGCACGAGGATTCCGTTCAGGGCGGTCGTTTTCCCATGTGGTTTGCTCTCCCCCCCGAACCCGGAGTCAGGGTCCTCGGCTTTGCCTGGCATCAGAGGATACCGCGAGCATCCCGATCGCTCGCGGCCTGTGTTCGCTCGCAGCCCGCAGGTCTTCTCGAGCTGCCCACACCGGCGTCACGCAGGTGTTGCCTGAATGGCGCGGCGGTAGCGCTCGCGTCGGACATCGTCCCGCAACACGTCGTAGGCCTCGTCCAGCACCTCGACGATCAGCTGCACGTCGTCGGCTAGATCCGCGATGCGGGCGGTGAGCAGGTGATTCGGCTCGAACTCCCGGCGCAGCTCGAGGTAGGCGCGGCGGATGTCGTAGGCGGTCGCGTCGCGGGTCAGGCCGAGCAACGTGAAATAGTCCGCTTCGTCCACCAGGCGCCGCCGCGCCACGACGCGCTCGCGCATCGCTTCGTCGTCGAGCCGATCCACCTCGGGGCTCGACGGCTGCTCCGAGTGGCGGGCTGGGGCCAGGCTCTCGAGCACCCCCAGCTGCAGCAACGCATACAGCACTGGCGCGAAATGATCGCTCGCGGCGCTGTCGAGCACCTCCCGCACGCTGTTGCTCTGCGCGCGGTTGACCAGCTGCACCTCGGACTCGTCGAGGGCGCACTCGCTGAGCAGCTCGGGGTGAGCGCCAGGCG
>JAGQIY010000141.1 GCA_020430865.1 Myxococcales bacterium | reverse complement strand
CGGAGACCCGTCTAGATCTATAGATCAACGTGTGTGCGCGCGTGGTTGATGATGAACGTGTGCGCGCGATGCGCCGAACGCTGGATCGGCGTCGACAGCGCGTGCTATCTCGGAGGGCATGAGGATCCCGACCATCGGCACGCGCCACCCTGGCGACGCGACCCCCCGAAAGGTCATCGCGCAGATGTTCCCCGGTGCCTCACCGCGTGCCCCCAGCGGCGCTGTGTTGGAGCGGTCGATGTTGGCAGACCCACCGACGGAGTTGCCCCCGCGGTTCTCGTCCGTCAGTGCCGCGTTGGAGGCGTCACCAGCGCGGCCTGATGTCGCTCGAGCTCTCGGTGAGCTGGCAACCAGGACCGACGCCATGGGGTTCCTCTCCGCAGCTCCTCGACTGATGCGGGCGATGGGCGAGCCCCACCAGTCCGAGGTCATGGCCTACCTCTGCGCCTCTGAGCCACTCGCCAAGGCCGCGAAGGTCATCAAGACGGGCCCCCGCGGTGGGAAGATCACCGGGCATCGCGCTGACGGGTCACCGATCTACGCTCGCAACAGCAGCGGCGCGAGGAAGGCCAAGCCAGCCGCGGATCCAAAGCCCCACCCCCTCGAGAGCGCCCACAACGCACTCAAAGCCGCCGCCGCTGCGCACGTCGCCAACCCCACCGAGCAGACCGCTAAGGCGCTCGATGATGCGCATGCAGCCCTCCGGTCTGCCGCCTCGGCGCACACTCAACCCAACGACAAGCCTAGCGACAAGCCGGGAGAGGCGCAGGGCTCCAAGGCGAAGGGCGAGAAGCAGGACAAGCCCAGCCACAGCGCGACCGCAGCGAAGCCGACGCCAGTGGATAGCGAGCCGCTGGCTCCCGGTGAGGGCGAGACGCCCAACGAAGCCGCAGTGGGCGAGCCAGTCTCGCCAGAGACTCCCGCCGGAGCGGGCCGGAGCGCCGCTGATAAGATGCAGGCTGACGTTGCCGCGCTGCACGAGAAGCTGGTCAGCGTCGAACACGCCATCAGCGGCGAGCTCGTGCCGCTCTACAACGCGCTGAAGTCCGATATGCGGCGCCTGTACAAACGCCCGCAGCAGGCACCCATCAGCTTCCTCGGCAAGCGCGTCGAGGCGTTTGTCGCGATGGTGACCAAGGTGCTCAAGGCGGGCGTCTCGCTCGCAACCCGGATGGCCAAGAGCCAGCGGATGGACCGGTATCTCGCCCGCAGCGGCGCGGCGCCACAGCAACTCGATCGTGAGCCGCTGACCAGGTCTGCCCGCGTCTTCGGCTTCGATGCAGTGCTCGAGTCGCAGGCGTTCGACCTCCTCGAAGAGATGGTGGCCCAGGCGCCTGCGCTGATCGCCCGTGAGGCACGGGTCGAGCGTCTCGCCACCATGCGCGCAGCGATGGTGAAGTCCTGCCGATACATCCCGACCGCCTCCCCGTTGCATCAAGGCGAGGTCCCACTCCCCGGCGGCCTGGTGGCGATGGTGGAGGTGCCAGCCGGTGAGCACCGCTCTGGGGTTGGCGAGGATGGCCGAGCGTGGTCATCGCTCATGCCTGTCCACTACGGCGAACTGGAGGGGACCCTCGGGCGGGATGGCGATCCCATCGATGTCTTCTTGGGGCCGATGGCACTCGACGCCGGCCCAGTGTGGCTGGTGGATGTCTACGATGCGCAAGGCAGGCGCGCTGAGGACAAGGCGTTCATCGGCTTCTCCGATGAAGACGATGTCGAGGCGATCATCGACTTTGTCTACCAGCCCGTCCGCGCGCGTGTGGGCGAGCCTCGGAAGATGGCATGGGGCGACTTCACTGCGTGGTGCGGTCGCCGCCCCATGCTCGAGAAGGCGGACCGGCTGTCGGCCGTAGAGCGAGAGCTCGACGAGGTCCTCGGGCCTGCTCGTGGCGTGCAAGCAGTTGAGGATCTCCTGCGCGCACTGGACGAGCTCTGATGCTCGACCCGGGGCATCTCATCCTTCAGACCGCCTCCGAGCTGGCAGACCTGGAGGATGGACTGCACAAGGCGGCGCGCAACCGCGTCTCCGCCTACTCCGATCCGCATGACTTCTCGCTGGCGTCCGGCATCCCCCCGGAACCCCCCGGGTTGTCGCGGATGACGCTACAGCGGATCGCGGCGTCTCCGCTGGTGTCGGCGATCCTCATGGTGCAGCTGCGGCAGTTCGTGCACTACCTCGCCCCGCAAGAGAACCGGTTCGTCCCGGGGTTTCGGGTGAAGTTGAGGGAGTCGCGGCGCTCGCCGACTCGGGTCGATCTCAGGGAAAGCGACCGGCTCACCCGGTTTCTCGTACAGGCGGGCGAAATCACAGACCCCCGAGAGTACACCACGGTGCCGAGCCTCAAGCGGATCGGTGTCATGATGATGCGGGACTCGCTGCGCTACGACCTGGCGCCCGCTGAGATCCGACGCAACGAGAAGGGGTTGCCCGCGCGTATCACGCCAGTCGACGGGCGGACGATGTACGTAGACCCGGCGGTGTTCGCCTCGCCTCGCGGGCTGAGAGACGGGGACTTCACGACCCCGCGCTACTGTCAGGTGGTCAACGGCGAGGTGGTCGCCCGCTTCCGGCCGACGGAGATGCTCTGGGGCATTCGCAACCACACGACCGACATCGACCGGCGTGGGTACGGCTACCCCGAGCTCGAGCTCGCGCGGGCGGTCTTCACCGCCTACTCCCTGGCTTGGCGTCGCAACGCCAAGTACTTCACACAGGGGTTTACCGGGGCCGGCTTCATCAACGTCGCCACCGCGAACGGCGAGCCATACCCTCCCGCCGCGTTGGACATGTTCAAAGAAGACGTCCGGGCCCAGCTCGCCGGCGACGAGGGGCACCACCGGGTGGGTGTGATCTCTGGCGCAACCGCGCAGTGGGTGAAGGTCGGCAGCGACGCCAAGGACATGGAGTGGGCTGAGTGGAGCCGCGCCCAGGTTCGGACACTGTGCGCGATCATGGGCATGAGCCCGGACGAGATCAACGAGGTCTACGGCAACGCTGGGCAGAGCGCTACGCTTGGAGGGCAGACCGACCCGGTGGAGCGAATCCGGGAATCGAAGGCGCGCGGCCTGCACACCAAGGTGTGGGACTTCTGGGGCTGGTTCGACGACCACGTCATCAAGCAACTCAACCCGGACTTCGTCGTCGAGCCAACGGGCGCGGGCGAGCGCTCAGAGCAGGAGCAGCTCGACCTCGACAAGATGCGAGGCGAGTTCACGACAGGCAATGAGCGGCGAGCTGCCTATGACCTCCCGGCGGTCGACGAGGGCGACTACATCCTGACCCCCGTCGGTCTCCAGGCTGCCCAACTCGCGAGCGCGAAGGTGGCCGGAGACGACGAGCCAGCGGTGTCGCTGGACATCGCCTCGCTTTTCGAGGACCCTGAGCCGGACGATGACGGGGCCGCTGCGGTGGATGCAGGCGAACCCGATGCTGAACCAGACTTGCGCCTGAGCCGGCGCATCTTCGAGATCTGAGGAGCCACCATGACGGATCCCACCCCCGGACAGTTCGACCCGATGCCTCGCGGAGCGCCTCCCGCGAGTCACGATGCGATCGGCTTCCAGAACCGAGCGACCCAGCAGGTCATCAACTTCCAGGTCGCTGGCGACCTGAGCATCAGCACCACCCTGCCGAAGTTCATCCCGCACCGCATGCGCGTCATCGGTGTCCTGGGGTACCGCGCCACTGCCGGTGCAGGCGCGGGCGCAGGTGGCACCACCACCGTCCAGGTCTACTCGAAGACCGATGGCGCGGCGGCCGTCGCGCTGCTCGACGCGACCATGGACTTCGCCCAGGCCAGCGGTGACACGCTGCGGGCCGTGGGGTCGCTCAACGCGGCCGATGCGCGCTGGTTCGACGGCGGCATCCTGGTGGAAGCCGGCGACACCCTGCACGTCGGCATCACCGCCATCGAAGCCGGCGCCACCGCCCCCACCGGCCTCACGGTGGGCGTGCTGGTCCAGCACGCCTGATGGCGATCACGCTCGCCCGGGATCTGCGGCTCAAGGCCAGCGAGGACTCGACGCGGGTGCTCGCTGATCGCACGCTGCAGACCAGCGTCACGGTCACTGGCGCCAACACCGAGACACGGACCATTGCTCCGGGGGGTGGCGCAGTGGCGCTTGACCTCGCCGGCGCGGCGACGCTGAAGGCGCTCCACATCGAGGCCGATGGCGCGCTGGACGTGGTCCTCAACGGCGCGGACACCGCGATCCCACTCCGCCCCATCGGCACGGCCAAGGGGGTGCTCTACGTGGAGGCCGCGATCACCTCGGTGAGCGTGAGCAACCCCAGCTCGAGCACCAGCGTGGCAGCGACGTTCTTCACGACGTCCTGACGATTCGCGCCGCTTGATCAAAAAGTGCTTGATCAAGCGACCGGTCGGCACTACGCTTCAATCACACCACGCGGGCACAGCCTGCAGCTCCACAGGAGATGGTCGTGAGCCCTACTTCCCGAGACAGCATTATCGCGCACGCTGACGCTTGCATCGCCAAGTGCCGGGCCGAGATTACCCGGCGCTCGCCCTACACGTCACAGGGTCGAACGGTCGCCACGCTGCGCGTCGAGCTTCGCCGCCGGACCTGGCGCGAGCGGCAGGTGGGTGTGGTGATCGACTCGCCCCCCACCCACCTGACCGAGCGAACGTTCTGCCGGGGGTGCCGTCACCACACCACCGCGTGGGTGACGCAGGCGGGTGAGGCGGTCCATGCGGGCTGTGTCTATTGCGGTCGTCGACTCAACGACCAGCTCGAGATGGAGTACCAGGACACACGGCCGGTGGTCGGCTGGGGGGCGGCGTGAACTGGTTCCGCGCACTGACGGGGTTCGACGAGCGGCAGGGCGTCTACAGCCGGCTCACCGTCCAGGGTGGCCGGATGACCAGCCTGACCAACGGGCGTGTGCTCGGCTGCGGGTGGCTGGAGACGCCGTCGCTCGCCACGCTGCGTGAGCGTCTCGCCGCAGCTGGGTTGCCGAAGGGACGGCCCGCGTTGCGCGAGGTGGTGGGGGACGCCCGGCGGCTGCACGCCGATCCGGCAAACGCCAATGCGATGTTCCAGGTTGCCTCGCAGTTCAACCTGCTCGAGATGGTCGGCTACTCGGTGACGCCCGAGGCGGGGGTGACGGGGTACGAGCACGATCACACTCAGGGCCCAGCGTGTGCCATCGCGTGCGGGGCTGGCACCATCTACCGCAATTGGTTCGTTCCGATGGGTGACGAACTCGGACAGACGGCCGACCGTCAGATCGACTGCCTGGCCGACGTGGGTGAGGCGCTCGGCAACCGTGGCCAGCTCTGGGAGATGCGCAACGGCTATGCGTTGGTGAGCCAGTCGGGGCGGCAGCAGATCACAGAGAGGCTCGCCAGCATGGCGCCTCGAGAGCGCGACCGGCTGGCGAGCCTGCTTCGAGTCGGGCTGCACCACAATGTCGAGGTGACGCTGGGTGACGCGGGGCACAGCGTGACCCAGGTGTACGGCTCGGCGCTGCCAGTGGCGTATGGCGGCGGCAACCCGAGCGAGTGGGCGCCGTTCGCGCGGATGGTCCTCAAGGCATCCTACGAGGCGACGCTTTGCGCGGCTGCGCTGAACGCCGCACGGACGGGCTGCCGCCGGGTCTTCCTCACGCTGCTCGGCGGCGGCGTGTTCGGCAACGACATGGCCTGGATCCGTCAGGCCATCGTGCATGCGCTCAAGGCGGTGACGGCGCGCGGCGGCGGTGACCTCGACGTGGCAGTCGTGAGCTATGGGACTTCGAACCCGATGGTTCGCGCGCTGGCGACGGCATGGGGAGCGCACGGCGAGCGCAAGTGACGACGGGCCCAGCAGGGCCGAAACCGCCTCGGCGGTACGGGGCTGACGCTGCCCCGCTGATGACCCATGTCGGGCGTCGATTCAACCAGGAGAGCAGCAACATGCGGGACTTCATCCAGTACGAACTCGAGCACTTCGATGGTGGGGATGCCCAGGTGAGCGTCTTCGTCAACGGCCGGGCAATCTACCGCCGCAGCGTCGAGGGCGCGGCCCGGCTGAGCGTGGATGCGGACGGGGCGCTCGTCGTCGCGACGCTCGCCGAGATGTGGGCCAAGAAGGAGGGCAGCCTCAACGGGGCCGACCGAAACCAGGGAGTGCCCCGAACGGTCCGAGAGGACCTGGAGACGGCGTCGCAGGATGGCCAGCCGCGCGCGCTGCTCATCCACACCGGCACGGGGCTGCACGTCTCCATCGCCCTGAGCGTGAAGCCGTCGACGGGGCAGAAGGTGCACATCTACACCGACATCAACCGCCGCGAAGTCCGACTCCTCGACCTCGACGATGGCATGGTCCAGTCGGAGAGCGAGGGCCATGTGCTCGCGGTGCTGCCGATGGACGGCCTGACCGACTACACCCAGCGGTCGCTGGGCATCACACGGCGCGGCCCCTGACCGAGCACGGTCGAAACGCCTTCGGGCGTCCGAGCCTGACGCTGGCTCGCTGATGACCAGGGTCATCATAACCACGAATGGAGAGGACATGAGCATCAGCCGCAAGGAGATCCGGGACGCCGCCCAGCGGGCGCGGGCGGGGCTGGTCGTCAGCATCGACGGCGAGCGCCTCACGGCCGTCGAGCTCGGCAGTACCGGCAAGTTCGTCTACACCTACATGGACCACCCGGGGTTCACCTCGGTGGCCAAGCTGGTGGAGTTCGTCCAGGCCAAGTCGAAGGCCGAGGGCGATTACGTCGGGCCGCCCAGCGAGAGCCATCCGAACGGCTCCGACGAGACCGCCAGCGCGCCGGCCACCATCAAGCGCCGCCCGCTGGGGTATGCGCTGTGCCTGCGCTGCGGTTCCCGCGTCGACAGCATCCCGCTCGGCACCGAGGCGCTCTGCGCCGGTTGCAAAGCCGGCTCGCCCACGCGCCTGTCCATCGGTGGGATCGACTGCGGTGAGGTGACGGGCCTCACCTGGGACGGGCGGCACGTCGAGCCCCTGGAGGCGTTCATCGGGCCGACCAACCACGCGCCGCTCGACGCCGCCCTGTCGAACAAGAACGCCGAGCGGCGCATCCGCAGCCACCGGCGGAAGCTCCGGCGGTCTGGCGCAGCCAAGGGCATCTCGGTCCTCGGGTGAAGCCGGACGATCTCAAGGTCGAGCTGCGTGACTATCGCCAAGCAGTACGCGCGGTCGTACGAGCTAGCGAGGCACGCCGCCAGCTCGCGCCAGGAGCCACGCGGGCGCGAGTGACGACGGCCAACGCGCGATGGGCCTCGTGTTGCGAAGAGCGAGATCGGCAGCGCGCAGCCTTTTGCGCAGTGGGGCTCGGAGCCCTGGCGCAACAGGTCGAGCGAGTGGTTGATGCCGAAACAGCGTTGGCAAAGATGACCCAGGACGCGCGTCTGCATTTGCAGGAGAGGCGATGAGCGAGATCTACGAGCTGGTCAATCCGTCGGACGCGGTGACGATCGAGGCGCCGTCGGACTTCGTCGCCGGCCTCGTCGGCGTCCTGCTCGGCGAGGGGAAGTACGGGGTTCG
>JAGQIY010001312.1 GCA_020430865.1 Myxococcales bacterium | reverse complement strand
TCTTGATCTCCAGCTTCTGCTCGAGTTCTGCGAGCCGACGTTCGAGCTCCTTGACGCGACTATCGTCCTCCACGGCCATCGAGTGTATCCGGCTTGGGTGTTCTCAGACAGAAATGCCTGGCCCGGCGTCGGTCAGCGCCGCTGCGCCATCAAGCGCCTGTAGTAGAGCCGCGAACGCGCGCTCGTGTCCTTGGGCTTGACCCAGTCCCAGCCGAGCACCTCCCAATCGGGGTCATCGGGGTCGAGACCCAGCGACTCGACGAAGACCGATCCCGTCACGAAGAAGTCGCGCTTGTAGGCGAGCAGGTAGGCAGCGCCCGCTCGGCGAACCTCGGACCAAGCAGCGCGCGCTTCCTCGTAGTCGGCGAACCAGTGATTCAGTACGCCGCTCGAGCCGTAGAGCAGCGTGCCATGCTCGGTGATCTGCAGGTCTCCGGACAGCGCGCGCGACGCGTGCTCCCAGCTCGGGAAGCCGCACTCCCGCGCGACGACCGCGAGGCAATGCTTGCGTTTCAGTTCCCCGCTGTGATTCGAGAGGTTCTCGTCCGACGCACGCCGCAGCTCCGGGAGCACCCGAAGCCGAGCCAGCGCGGCTGCCTCACCGCGGGTCAGCCCACGATGCAAGAGCTTCGCGCGGATCTTGAGTTCCTTGACCGGATCCAGGTCGCGGTCATTTCCTCCCGGCATCATTTCGCGCCTCCGGCGACGGAGTTCGCACCTCGAGAAGACCTCAGCACGCAGCCCTTCAGCCCGCGTCGCAGGAAGCCGCGGCCGGCCGCTTCGCCCAATTCCAGATGAGTTCGCTGTGCACTCGCATTCATCGCAAGACATCTCCTTCCGATCGGCCTACCCGCTCCCTCGGCCAGAGGATGTCGACTCACGACGATCACGGTCGCTGACTCGCGAACGCTAGCCCCACTCGCGCAAACGCTCTGGAGGCAATCGAAGCAGGGTGAACGCGTCTTTCCGGCGGGAAGGGCACCCCTGCGGCACCCACGAGTCGGACGATATCATGGGCGAGCCGCCGCGCAACCGAAGCCTTGGCCTTCGAAGACCAGTCCTGTACCTTCGAAGCTAGGGGCTTTCCGCATGAGAACTGCGGCGGCGCGTCTGTCGTGCCGACTCCCCGAGGGAGGAACGGATGACCAGACTTGCTTCATTCATCGTGCTCTTGTTCTTGGCAGCTGCTTGCACCAGCTCGTCGGACGACGCCGCGGGAGCCGGGGGCTCCAGTGGCAGCGGCGGCTCCGGAAATGGCGGCGCCAGTGGCTCCGGGAACGGCGGGACCGGAGCCAGCGGCGGCTCCGCGGGGACGTCCGGGGGGAGCGGCGGATCGAGCGCAGGAAGCGGCGGGTCCACGGCGGGGACGGGTGGCTCCACGGCGGGCAACGGCGGATCCAGCGGCGCATCAGGCAGCGGCGGAACCGGTGGAGCAGCCAGCGACCGCTGCGCGGCGTTCTGCGCGACGGTGGTCGCCGGCGGCTGCGCCGACGGACCTACCCAGGCAGGCTGCCAGCTCACCTGCGA
>JAGQIY010001311.1 GCA_020430865.1 Myxococcales bacterium | reverse complement strand
GGGTCGCCTTCACCGCGGCATCGATCGTGGCGTGGCCGCTCATCATGATGGCGGGCGTGTCGTTGCCGTCGTTGCGCAGTCGCTCCAGGAGATCGACGCCGTCGCCGTCGGGCAGCGCGACGTCCAGGATCATCAGGTCGTAGCTGCCCTTGCCCAGACGCTCGGCGGCGAGTCCCACCCCGCCGGCGACATCCACGGAGTATCCCTCCAGGGACAGCGCCTTCTTGAGTGTGCTGAGGATCGCGGCTTCGTCGTCCACCACGAGCAGATGGGCTCGAGACATGGGCGACAGCCTACGCCAAGCCTCGGCCTGGTGCGACGCTGCCGCCCGCCGGGGGCGACGTCCGGCTCTGCGGCGCTGGTGGACCGGCAATCTTCGTGGGGTTCGGCTCTCCGGCAGCTGGCGATTCTCCCGCCTCGCGAAGGATTTCGACCTGCCCCGCAGAACATGCCCACACTCCTCCGACGCTCGCTGTACGCTCTGACGCTCATGAGCGCGCCCCGGCCGATAGCCTCCGGCGTCCTCTCGAAGACGCCGCTCAGCAACCTCCTGGTCTACATCTTGGACCGAGAGCTCAGCGGCACGTTGGTGCTCGAGACCCAGGACGGGGCGAAGAGCGCGCTAGCCTTCGTGCGCGGCGTGCCCGCCAAGGCGCGCACCTCCGACCCGGTCATCTACTTGGGTCGGCTGCTGATGGAGCAGGGGCTGATCGACGACAACACGGAGTCGCTGACGCTGTCGCGCGTCGCCTCGGAGAGGAAGCTGTTCGGGCAGCTGTTGATCGAGCAGGGCGCGCTGACCCGTGAGCAGCTGATCAAGTCGCTTCAGGAGCAGGTGAGCCGAAAGGTCGAGTGGATGTGCGGGCTGCCCCCGACCACTGCCTACGGCTTCTATCAGGACGTCGATTTTCTGCAGGGATATGGTGGGGAGCCGACACCAATTCGTCCGCTGGCCGCGCTGTGGCGCGGGGTGCGGCGCTTCGGCCCCGATGCGCTGGTCGAGAGCTCCCTGGAGCGTCTTGGTCAGCGCCCGTTGCGTTTCCACCCCGACGCTGCGATCAAGAAGTTCGGCCTCAACTCTGCCGAGAGTTCGGTGATCGACGTGATCCGCGCCAAGTCCCAGCCGATCTCCGGGTTGCTGCGCGCCGACCTGATCGACACCCAGACACTCAAGCGGCTGGTGTTCGTGCTGTTCATCACCCGACATCTCGACCTGGGTGAAGGCACGGGCGATCCGATTGGAGGGGAGGCCGGCCCCGCTTCGTCCCGGCGTCCCGAGCCCAGCCGCCCGCGAGGCGAAGCGCGGCAGAGCAAGCCCGACTCGACTCCGGCCGAGACCCAAGCCAGCGAGCTCAGCCCAGAAGCCAAGGAGCTACGCCGTGAAGTGATGGAGCGCTTCGCGATCGTGGACAAGCAGAACTACTACGAGATGCTCGGCGTCCCTGAGACCTCGGGCACGACCGACATCCAGGCGGCGTTCTTCCAGCTGGCAAAGCGCTTCCATCCCGACAAGGTCTCCGCTCAGCTCCCGGCGCTGAGGGAGCAGGTGAACAAGGTGTTTGCCCGCATCAGTGAGGCGCACCAGGTGCTCACGGACGACGAGCGGCGCACGGAGTACGAGCGCCTGATGCGTGAGGGCGGGGCGAGCGCGGACGAGCAGGAGAAGGTGCAGCAGGTACTGCGCGCCGCCCAGAGCTTTCAGAAGGCAGAGGTGCTGTTCAAGAAGCGGGACCTCCAGGCTGCCGCGGAGCTCGCCAAGAAGGCCTCCGAGGACGACCCGGAGCAGGCGGACTACCTCGCCTTCTACGCCTGGGTCACGAGCCAGCTGCCGGAGCGGCTCGAGCAGAACGGCTACCAGGACTTGATCCAGCTCCTGGATCGCTGCGTGGCTCAGGAGCCCGACAATCTCCGCTGCCGCTGGTATCGGGGGCAGCTCCACAAGCGAGCAGACAACGTGAAAGCCGCGATCAAGGACTTCCGGTGGGTGCTCGAGAAGAACCCGCGCCATGTCGACGCCCAGCGCGAGGTGCGACTGTATGAGATGCGCCGGCAAACGGGACACTCCGTGAAGCCGCCCGGCGCCGCGCCCAAGGCGTCGAGTCCACCCGGCAAGGGCCTGAACAGCGACATCGGTCAGATCTGGGGCAAGCTCTTCAAGAAAGACAAGTGACTCCGTTGCTCCAGCAGCCTGTTGCTCCAGCAGCCTGTTGCTCCAGCAGCCTGTTGCTCCAGCAGCCTGT
>JAGQIY010001310.1 GCA_020430865.1 Myxococcales bacterium | reverse complement strand
CATCGCGCGAAAGCCCCAGAAAAACAGGGCCAAAACGGCGAGAGCCCCGACGGGGTGACCGTCGAGGCTCTCTGTAAACCGCCCACCGTCGATGACTCGCGGTGGGGTAAAATGGCTCCCCTCGCGGGATGCTACGGCGAACCAGGGCTGAGCGGGCGGCTCTCGCAAGTGTCTGTTCTTGCTGGGCTTGCGAGAGGTGGGGCTGACGGGGCGTGGTTGCGTGAACCTGGGCGGTCGTGAGAGCGCGAGACGCCAAGGCGAACCGACGGTCGGTCTGGATGGGTCAACTGCGCTTCGGAGACTACTCGTCATCGCCCGCGCCACCTGCGGCCAGGTCCCATAGGGTGTTCTCCAACACCAGGGATCCGAGATACCGACGCCAGCCGTCACGGTCCGCATCGAGAACAGCTCGGGCGGCCATGAACAGCGGAAGTCGTGCGTCCGCCGGCAGGGCGAGCAGCTCGTTCCTCACACCCAGTGCCACAGCGGCCCGCCGATGACGCACGCCGCCCTTGGCCAGCGTGCATGCCTGTGCGGTGGGAACCCCGAATCGCAGCAACTCAGGGAAGATCTCCACCGCGGGCGAGAGCGTCTCCTCCTTCGACTCAAGGAGCTTCGCCAGCACGGCGATGGCCTGTTCGATGAGGGTCTGGAGGACGTAGGTCAGCACTCCCGAATGCACGCCCAGCATGTCGTCGATAGAGAGGTTCGCGTGGGTGGCTTGATCGGCGAAGCTGTGCCCGGCCATCCAGTAGGCAACGGTCTCGATGAAATCGGGAAGCGCTACTCCGCGGTCGGTCGCGTCGTCGCCAGCTCGGTAGGCTCTGCGAAGTGCCGCAACCAGATCTGGCTGCTCCCAGGCCCACGACACGAGCACCTCGATCAGCGTTGGATCGCGGGGCTCGGTGATGTCGTCCCAACGTGTCCGTCGAGGTGCGAGGTCAGACTCCACGGAGTCCACCAGTCGCGCGCGTGCGCCGGTTTCTCGCACCCAACCGAGCCTGCCCGCAGCCTGCACCCCGGCGATCCTCTGTGCCCGGAGGGCGAAGACCTGCTCCATCAACGCACGCTCATCGACGCTGGCGCGGCGCGCTGCGTACGTCTCATTGGCTAGCTCGGTTGCGATCTCCAAGAGCCTCTCTTCGCCGAGCTCCTCCGCGGCCAGGTCCACGAACGTGGCATCGACGCCATCGATGAGGGAGTGAAGTGCTGGCTCGCCTTCCAGGATCGCGTTGGTCAGGGTGACCTGCTGCCCCCGTAGCGCGTCCTGCAGGCGCTTCATCAGCTTGTACAGCGCGCCGGTCACCACCTCGCCAGCGGCCTGGAGCGCAACTGGCTCCACCAGTGACCAGTGCTGCTCGTTGGCGCAGACCACCAACCCTTTGGTGGAGGACCCCGCGCGTCCCGCTCGGCCGACCAGATTCTTGATGTCGCGGGTGAGCAGGTTCTCGCGAGCCCCGCCCGCGCCGACACGCTGCACCGAGTAGAGGACGAGCGTGCGGATCGGCAGGTTGACTCCCTCAGCAAGTGTGCTGGTGCAAAACGCCAGGCGCACGTGCCCCTTCCGCAGCTGCAATTCCACTACCTCGCGGCTCTCCTGCGGCACGTCCCCGTGATGGAGGACGGCTCCAGCTTTGAGCGCCTTGGTTCCCACCCAGTCCGGACCATACTCAAGCTCGAAGTACTCAGCGGCGGCTGCGACGTGGTCGGTGCTGGTGAACGTCGCCGGGTCCGGTAGCGGCAGTGTTTGCTCGAGCTGCTTGAGGAGCTCTTCGGCGAGGCCAATAGCTCCCTGATTTCCGCGCTTGTTCGCGGCGAACACGACCGCGGCACCCATCGGCAGCGCCTTGCGCGCCGTGGCGACCGCCTGCGTTTTCACCGAGGTGAACGGGAAGGTGTTCCGCCTTTGGGTCTGAGGGTTCGTGAACTCGAAATCGCGGCGAGTGAGGAAGTCCTCGACCAGAACTCGGCTGGTCGGATCGTGCGGGTGAAGGTCCAGGTTGACCACCGTCGCGGCTCCGCTGCCCGTCGGCTTGAGCGCGCTGAAGTCGGCAAAAGCGGGCCGGTATGTACTACGAATGACGGTGTCGTCTTGCCCGCCAAGCCATGCGTTGATCTCCTCGACATTGGGGACGATCGCCGAGACGAATACGAAGCGGGGCGCGCCTCCCTCGCGAGTCTTCATCCGCGCCAGCAACAGCTCGAGGGCCACTCCGCGGCCTTGAGAGTCGAGCAGGTGCCCCTCGTCGCAGATCACCAGCGACACTCGTTGGAAGAAGTCCGGGTCGGCGGTCAGCAGTCCCGACAACGCCTCAGGAGTCGCCACGAGCGCCCGAGTTTCGTGCAACTCGCGGACCTCGTCGCCGGAGGGGACGGTGCCGCCGTACGCGCAACGGGACGGCAGCCCCATCTTGATGAGGCGCGGAACGAGCGAGCTCCGGAGTTCTGATGCGAGCGAACGGAAAGGAACGATGAGGACCGCCGCCGCGCTCGGGTCGCTCTTCAGGTGATGATAGAGGAGCGTCTCGGAGAGTGCGGTCTTGCCAGCCCCCGTGGGCATCTGCAGCGTGAAAGTCGTCGTCTCGGTGAGCAGCCCGCCTCGGATGGCATCGATTTGAGATGGGAAGAAGTCCCACGCTGGCGGACTCCGACGGACCAGTGACTGTACGAGCGGCTTCCAGAACTCGGAATGACCATCTGGGAGCACGGCGCGCACATTCGTTGCAGCGAACCGCTGTGTCAGCTTCTCAAGCAGCCGCGCCGGCACCCACTCGCTGGGGCCCAGGTCGAGGGCGGTACGCGCTTGTACGCTCGCACCGGCGGCAATGCTCGAAATTCCCTCCGCATCCCCATTCAGGACGGCCGCCACGAGGTTCTTTGCGGTCTCCGAACGGCGGGTGCCTGGCCGAGCCAACAGGTCGTGGCAGGCCAGATACGCCTCGGTCGCTCCTGCGGCCGCGGTCTGCTTCAACATGAGGTAGGCCGATGCCGGGAATCCGCCGTAGTAGAAGGCCGCGGCGGCGAACAGGGCCGCCTCCGAGCGCTGTACGGACGCCTCCCACGGCGCAGTGTCGCCTCTGCCGCCCGCGAATTGCCCGAAGGCGTTGCCGAGTCGCGCCCAGGTCTCCGGCTCTGGGTAGTCCTCGCGAATGCGCTGGAAGAGCTCCCCGGTCAGTGTGATGAACAGGTCGTCGGCCCTCGGCCGCAGGTATCCAAGACGAAGCGGGACCTCCGGCAACCGGAAGTGTTCGACCTGCCGGAGCGCGTCGGCATCCCGGACCCAGCGAGCGAGCACCTCTCTCATTCGCCGGCTCCCGCATGGCTGCCAGCTGACGGCGTGGCCTGCTTGGCCGCGGCGAACACGGCCTCGTACGTAGCCTTTAGCTCAGGTACCGACATCACCACGACGGTGTATTCGTCATCCGCCGCCTCGGGCGCATTGCCGAGCTCAGCGTCCACCAAACTCGCACAGACGATGGCGACCGCTCGAAAGTGCCGGCTGGCCTGCGGCTCGTCGGTGGCGTTGATGAATCGGTTGAGCTGGTCGATGCTCACATCCTCTACATCACCGAGCAGTGCCCTGTCTCGAAGCCACACGAGGGTCTTTGCGAGGCGACTCGTTCGGTCCTTCTTGCTGTCGGCAATCGCGTTCGCGATCGGCGTGAACGAAGTGTCTGTCGCCTTGGTCTTCACCTCGGCGCAGAGCAGGCGGTCCTCCTCGCTCGGCGTCGGCCAAGTCGGGAGAACGAAATGGACGACGTCCGAGTGAGGGGCTGCCTTGGTGCGGTCCTGCTTCAGCCGCCACTTGCGTGGGCCCACAGCCTGTTCTGGTAGCTCCTGCGCCGCCTGGTAGAAGTAGACGAGGATCTCCCCGAAGTCCCCAGACATCGTGGCGCCAGGGTCCGGCAGAGCCGCCGCGATGATGTCGGTTTCCGCCACACCGGTAGCGGCTGCCCGTGAGATGATGACGCTGTCGGAGACGTAGCAACGGCGAACTGCTACCCCGAGGGCCTCGGACCACGCGCTCGAGTGGGCATCGTCGACGCGCACGAGGACGTACGGCGTCTCCTGTTGGTGAGGAAACCACGCAAGGGCGCTCTCGATATCGAATCCAAGGTCATCCATGCTCCTCGCCCTGCTTGGCGACCCCCACTTCGCAGGTTGTGCCTTGGCTCGAGTTCACTGGACCCCCAGCGCCTTGAACACCGCGTCCTTCGGATCGGCGTAGAAGCTGGTCTGGAACTTGGCGAAGAGCTCGCCGGGGATGGTCGGGATGTCCGTGACGCTCGCCATCGGCAGCAGGATGCGCTTGGCCCCTGCGTCCGCGGCGACCTGGAGGGACTCCGCGAGATTCTCGACGGGCACGATGTTGCCGCCGAGGCTCATCGTGCCGAGGACGACCATCTGGGGTTCCAGGGGCCTGTCGAGTAGCGCGGAGCTCAGGGCGACGTAGGCCGCCATCGTTAGCGTGGTCGAGGGGCCGGTGTTGTGGGCCTCGACGACGTGCAGGTGGTAGTTGTGGTCACCAGGCTTCAGTGACGCCTGGAGCTGCTTGGCGTTGGCGCGGAAGAAGTCGAAGCCCACCTTCACCGACTCCTTGGCCGCCATGCTCGAGCCGAGCCCGGAGAGCTTCAGCTGGCCGTTGCCGCCGGTGATCTGCGTCTCGAGCCGGTACAGGCCCAGGTGGCCGCCGCTGCCGCGGGACACGGTGTGCAACGAGCCGGGTCGCAGGGCCCCCTCGGGGATCAGGGAGCCACCGCCTTGCTCCTGGACCATGACGAACTTCTCCTCGTTCGTCTCGAGGTCGATGTAGCTGAAGTGGACGTCGAAGAACTCCATGCCGCCGATGCGCTTGAGCTGCTCCTTGATGCGCCGTCGCGCCTCGAGGGCGTATTCGAGGCACTCGCGCACGGCCTCCTTGTCGTAGTCCTCGTGGGGGTAGAGGAGCTTCAACAGCCCAGAGACGGTCCGTTTCACCGCGATGGTGTCGCGCTGGTTGAGGTCCCGGCCGAGCCGGAAGTAGCGGTTGATGGCGTCGCCGAAGTTGTACTTCCGCATCTCGCGGAAGAACTCGGCGAGGTAGTCCACGATGAAGCCGTACTGGTCGGTGAAGAACTCCGGCCGCATTTTCGGGATCTCCCACCCGGGGATGTAGGAGTGGAAGCGGTCGAAGAAGGCCGAGTCGATCATGGCGTCGGGGAACGGCGCCAGCAGGTGGCTCGTCTTCAGCAGCGAGCTCACGTTGTCGATGTTGCCGACGAAGATCATCGACGCGGAGGCGTTCAGCGAATCCTGCCCGCGCACGAAGGACCCCGACGCCATGTAGTCCTTCATGATCTGGACGCCGTCGTGGTCCTTGAAGCGGATGCCTGCCACCTCGTCAAAGGCCACCACGTCCCAGACGCCCACAAGGCCGATCTGCCGCCGCGCGAGGTTGTAGAAGAGGTTCGCGACCGTGGTCTGGCCACCAGAGACCAGGATGCTGTTGGGGCTGACCTCCTTGTAGATGTGGCTCTTGCCCGTACCGCGGGGACCCAGCTCGCAGGCGTTGTAGTTGTTCTCGACGAAGGGAATCATGCGCGCGAGCAGGTGCCACTTCACTCGCTGGTCCAGGGTGGTAGGCTCCATGCCCGAGGAGCGCATCAACACGTCGAGCCACTGCTCGGCGGTGAAGTGGCTGCGCCCCTGGCGGAGCTCATCCATGTCCATGTTCGGCATCTGGATGGGCTTCAGCTGCCGGACGGAGAACGGCGATCCCTTCTGGCCCTCCTCGTAGAAGTACTCGAGCGTCACCAGCGCCCAGATGCCGCCCACGAGTAGCTTCTCGTACTGCTTCACCGTCGAGGTGGGCACCACGACGCCGTGGATGCCGAGGCTGACGAGCTGCGCCTCGTACACGTCCCGCTTCTCGTTGAGCTGGACACTGACCTTGTCGATGACCTTGTAGGTGCCCTTCTCGCGAATCAGCGACTTGATCTTCTCGGCCTCGTCCGGACGCACGAAGTTGTCCGAGAGCACGCGCTTCACGGTCTGCAGACCGTCTGCGACGACCTCCTCGTCCTGCGACGAGCAGTAGTTGCCGAGGAGATACTCGAGCACGAACACAGGGACGTTCGCGCCTTCCTTCACCAGCTTGGTCAGATCCTTGCGGACCACCTTGCCGGCGAAGTGTTCGTTGAGGAGGGCATCCAGGTCACCGGTCGCGGCCGTGCCGTCAGCGACCGTGGTCTCAGAAGTCGTCATCGAAGCTCCTGTCGATTACCACCGCCACGGACTGCACCTCGGCGTCGGTCTCGACGTCGCGGAGTACCAGCCGGTACGGAGTGTTCTTGTCGAAGGTTCCGGTCCGCAGCTCCAGCCGGATCGACTTCTTGCGCTCGTCGATGCTGTCGGAAGTGCTGTCGAAGGTGACGGTCTCGACCGAGGTCACGGGCAGGTCGCCCTCGAACACCGCGGCTCGCAGGGTGAGCGGTTTGCGGCGTTCGCTGACGGCCTCGGTTTGGATGAGCTCGAACCGGTACTTGGGCGTAGTGATCTTGTGCTTGGTGCCGAGCACTTGCACGGAGACCTTCTCGACCTTGGAGCGCTCCTTCTTCTTGCCTCGAAGCTGGGTCACGGTCACGACGGGGACCATCACCTCTTGGGGCATCGCCCCGCCGTGGATGAAGCGAGCACCGCCCGTGAAGTGGAAGCGGTTCGCGCCGCGGGGGATCCAGAACTCCATGCCGTCGTCGGTGCCGGCCGTCACCGCGGTCGAGCCGTGGTGCGCCTCTGGCGAATCGCCGAGGTCCCGGCCGACCACGTAGCGCTTCTTCACCTTTACGGCGTGGTCAGGCTTGTGGCTCAGCGCGCTCTTCTGGGTCTCCGCTGGCGCCGTCTGACGGTAGAGGAAGCCATGGTCGGCGGTGACCCACACCTTGGCCGCGTTGAGCTTGTTGACGCAGAACTGGACGAGCTCGACCAGCTCGTGGATGCAATCCGAGACGGCCTCGAAGGTCTCGCCCTCGGTGGGAGCGCTGTCGCCCCGGGCGTCGATGACGTTGTGGTAGATATAGACGACGCGCTTGCCGGCCGTGAACTCGCGCGCGTCGTCGGTCTTCATGACCCGTAGGTCCTTCGCCTGGCAGGCCATGCCTTCGACGCCGGCAAGCACCTTGCTCCGCGCGTCGGTGCCAGCGGTCGACTTCCCGTCGGCGAGCACGTCGCCCTTGTCCGTGTACGAGAGCGTCTCGTGCGGCAAGAGGCTCGCCATGCCGAGAGCCGTGTACGAGGGAAGCACGCCGAGCATGGCGGACAGCTCTGCGTCCATGCGGTAGCGCCCGTTGAGCTCTTCGACGAGCTCGGCCGCGGCCTCATACCGGAAGGCGTCGCTTACGATGACAAAGGCGCGCTTGCGTTTTGACTCGCGCAGGTGGGGGGCGATCTGGTCCTTGTAGAAGCCCGGCTGTGGCTTAAACCCCGCCGCGCGCCACTGCCCGAGGAACCCCTCGTCGAGGAGGCGGCTCCACTCGAGCCCGAGCGGCTGAAGGAAGCCCTGGTCGTAGACGCGCTCGACTTCATCGGCGAGCGCCTTCAAGAGGTCCCAGCCCTGACCGAGCGCTGGCTTCGCTTTCGCCCAGAACCCCCGGTAGAGGCGGTCGAAGGCGTGCAGCGTGTCGCGGTATGACTCCAGCAACGCGACGGGGCTCTCGAAGGTGAGCGCATGGCGATGTGTGTTGTGCAGCGCGAACAGCTCGGCGGCCGCGACGACGGCGTCGTAGGCATCGTGGATGGCACGCCGCTCCTTGGTCTCTCGCCCGGGGCCGGCGAGCCAGTGCCCCGCCTGACGCTCCGAGGCAATGGCAGCCACCGGCGCGACGTCGATGGTCTTCGCCTCGCTGAGGACCCGCGACCTGAGTCCCGACACGACCCGCTTCTCGGCTTCCCAGAAGGTGAACACGCCACGCAGGCTGCCGGCCTTCAGACCACCGAGGTGGGAGCCGACCTTGAGCTCGTGTGCGACAGTCGATGCAGCGGCGTCGTAGCTGCTTGCAGAGCCACTGGAGTCGCGCCACTGGGTGAGGAAGACGACGGCGTTACGGCGCCCGCTCGGCGGCAGTTCGAAATGCGCGAGGGCAGAGATCCGTTCGTCGCCGACCTGATGGAAGAACTCCGAGACGAAGAGCCGTCGCAAGAGCGCGGCCAG
Source organism: Myxococcales bacterium (assembly GCA_020430865.1). The sequence continues at coordinate 15,130 of JAGQIY010001310.1, read as the reverse complement.
GGTGGCGCCCTCGGCTTCGTAGCCAAAGAGCCCGGACATCAGCTCCCAGAAGCGCTCTTCGAGGCCCATCTTCGCGAACGTCGCAAGCGCCTCGGGTTCCGAGTCGAGGGAGAAGCCGCCGTCTTCGAGGTGCCCATGGCAGAGCGCCCGTAGGACTGCGAAGGGAGTAGCCACGGAGCTCCCAACCAGAACCGCCATCATCTTCAGGTCGATGGCCGCCTCGTCGTCGGCCGCAGCGAGCAGACGCCTCAGCTTCTGGCGGCGGTCTTGGTTGCCGAGGAAAGCGGCACGGGCCTTCAGGTGGTCGCGCAAGTAGAGCCCGGTGAGCCCGAGCTCCTGCAGCCAGAGGCTGGCGACGTCCGCATAGAACTCCGCGCTGTAGAGCCGGATGTCGAGCAGCCAGTCGTGTTCTGCTTCGGGACGTGGTCCCGAGCTGTAGACGAGGTACTTGCCCGCTGTGTCTTCGGTCTCGAGCTTGAGCTTGGCCGCGAGGCCGCCCACCTTTGCGACGTCGAGGAGCTGCGCACCGCCGAGGTCCTCGGCCATCTCTCCGGCGACGTAGTCCGCGAACTCAGCGTCGGCGTCGTGCCAGAACACCAGGCGGGCGCCCTCGGCGATGAACTTCTGGCGCAGCGCTTTGTCGACCTCATGCGCCTTCATGTGACCTCCGGCTTCTTGCCGTGCACGGCCTTCACCTCGGCGAGGAGGTCGCCGAACTTGCCGTAGTTGACCTTCACACCGTCGTCGAGGTCGAGGCTGATGCGGCGGTCGGCGTAGTGTCGCAGCTTCTCGTCAAACGCGAGCAGCTCGACTTGCTGCTTCTTCAGCTTGGCGAGCTCCTTCTCCAGCCGCTTGCTGTGCGCGGTGGAGGTCGCGACCTCGATGTCGCCCTGCAGCTTCTCGATGCGAGCGGCCATCTTGCCCTGGAGGGGGATGACGTACTCGCTGCGCATACGGGCGAGCGTACCCTCGTTGTAGCGGTGGAGGTACACGAGGCACTGGAAGGCCTTCTGCTTCCCGCTCGAGAAGAGCCAGTAGATGGGGCGCTTCTTGTAGCGCTTGAGATGGTGGTCCTTGAAGAACTTGTCGGAGAGCCAGCGGCGAATGGTCTCGCGGCTGGACTCACCGCGCTTGGGCCCGAGGTTGTTGGCGACGAACGTCAGGTTCTCCTCGAGGTGGTCGGCGTCCCAGGCCACAGAGATGAACTCGACGAAGCGGCGGCAAGCGTCGTCGTCGAACCAGGCCGTGTCGGTGACGGGCACGATGCCGTCATCGTCGGCCGGGAATGCTCTGTATCTATTGGGGTCGAAGCCTCGGTTGCCGCTCTCTGCGTAGATGAGTCCCGGCGCGTCCAGGCTGTAGCGGCCCATCATGCAGCCGACGGCGTAGGAGACCAACTCCTCCAAGGTCTCCTGGCGCAGGCGCAACCACTGCTCGTCGTCGGAGAGCTTGTCGCCGTATCGGTTGGCGGGATTCACGCTCAACGTAACCTGAGCGGTGGCGACGTCAGCCCTCATGTCGTCTTGCAGTCCGTACGCTTGGATGAAGCCGGCGTTGTTCTCCATCTCAAGGTTGGCAGCTTCAACAACAGTTCGCTTCCACTCCTCCGCCAGTCTCGAGTAGACCTCCTCGATCTGACAGCCACGTGTCTTCCCCAGCTTGATCAGAGGGTTATCGGTGAACGACCAGCTCGTCTCTTGCAGCGACCAGTCGAGCCTGTGCAGCTCGACGAGCCTCTCCACCCGTTCGAGAGATGCTGCAACCCCTCTTACGCCGACTGGAACAGGGAGAATCTTCAGGGCGCCTGGACCGAAATCCTTCGGCGAAAGTATGTCGAGGTAAGGCGTGATGGCATCGCTGTGCAGCAGTCCCAACGTCAGAAGCCGGTCTGCCTCGGTAGCGGCAAAGAACATCGAGTTCTTCTGGTCGAAGATGAACCCGGGGCTCGTATACCTGGCGCAGAACGACTTCGAGATATTGTTGTAGGCAAGGCCCGGCTGGAAGTATCTGTCAGCGTTGCGGACCGTCGAGCTTCGGTGGTCTCGTATCTCAGCACCATCGCCCAACCAGTTCACCACAAAGAACTCGTTCCCAAACCATTTGCGGTAGTCGCTTCCCTTGACGTACGGAAACCACTTCTGGTCACTCTGTCGCGCTTCGTCCGCATCCTCCGCATCGAACTTGATGGATGGGAATGCCACCTCAGGCCACGCCCTGATGAAACGAGGGTTGTCCCCCGTCTGAAGACCGGTGACAGCTTCGGCGATCGACTGTAGTTCGAGGGCATCTCCGAGCGCTTCAAGCATCCCGGCGGTCGCCCTATATGCAGTAAGCACGCTTCTCGGAAAATTGCGCAGGGTGTCGGTGTCGGTGACGTGCTCGTTTTCATGGCTGCGTAGCGCCGCCTCCTTCGCGGAGGAAGACGAAAACGCAACGAGATCAAAAACCCGGGAGCGACCGTGCCGAATGCCCGCTTTGAGGAGCGAAAAACAAGCGGTCTGCACGACCTCGCCCTTGATTTCCGGAAAGGCGTGGGGACCGAGGTGCGCCATCGAGACGAGGAAGGTCTCTTCGAGGACTGTCGGTCGGAGGTCTTTGAAGTCCTCGCCCGCGAGCCAGCTATCCATCGTGATCATGCCGACGCGGCCGCCTGGCTTCGCGAAGTCGATGTTCCGAAGGATGAACATTCCGTATAGGTCGGCTCGGGAGCTCTCGAAGTGCTCCTGGGCAAATGATTGAATCTCCGCGCACTGGTACTTTCGACCCATGTACGGTGGGTTGGCGACGACCGCGTCGTACTGTGTTGCCAGCTGATCAGCCTGCCGTACGAGCGGTTGCAGTCTCCGCAAAGCCTCGGATACGAACAGGTCTTGGCTGCTAAGCTCCAGGAGCCGATAGAAGTTGGGCAGTTTTCGCTTTGTCGCCTCAGGAATGCGAATGAGAGACCCAAGAACGGTGGCTTGGGCGAAGAGGTCGCGGAGTGCGATGACGTCACCCTTAGTGAGCTCGTATTCATCGAGAGACACGCCTCGGGTGAGTGCTTCGACGTCAAAGCCAGTGCTGTCAACAAGCGGGTGGACGTTGAGCGCGATCTGCCGCTCGAACAACCGGCGATCGTCGGCACGCCCCTTCATCATCAGGGCAAAGCCAGCCAGCTGGGCGGCGCGCTCGTCGATGTCGAGGCCGAAGATGTTGTGTTCGAGGACCAACTTCGGCACATCGCGCTGCCGATAGCCGCGCTCAAGGTAGATGGCCTTCAGCAGTTCGTAGCCTTCCACAAGAATGTGCCCAGATCCGCAAGCTGGGTCGAGGAGAGTCAACTGCTCCGGAGTCAGCTTGGACGGCATGAAGGAGGCGAGGGCCGCGTCGACTTCGGGCGGTTGCTCGGCCGGCGCAACGAAGAGTTCCAACGATCGGGCGAGAGGCGAGTTGGGGTATGTGGAGAGCCATGCGCCAGCCACAGCGCCTTGCACCAGGTGCTGCACAATCCACTTCGGTGTGAAGAGCTGAGTCGCGGCCGGGATATCTCCACTTGCGACTTTCTTTCCGATGACCTCGTCCTTCTTTTCCGAGATGTAGAACTGGTAGAGCCAGCCGATGATCTCGATGTCCTGCCAAAGGTCCTCGTCAATCGACTCGACCATCTGGCGGATCAGCGAGTCGCTGTGCAGCAGGTTCGCCGGAAGCAGCAGCTCGGTCTCGCTGCCGATGGGGTCGAAGAGGAAGGGCATCGCTTGGTGCAGCGCGTTGCACTGCGCCTTGAGGAGCAGGCGGTAGAGCTCCTCGTCCTTGGTCCCCTCGAGCTTCAGCTCGACGGCCTCGGCTCGGTCGAGACCCGGGAGATCGACGTCCGCAGCGTGGTCGAGGATCTCGGGGCGGCCGCGCCCTTCGGGGTGACTCAGAACCCGGTAGCCGTGGTCCAGGTAGCCGTGCAGCTCCATGTACCGGATGGCCGCGAAGCGGTTGAACCACGTGTAGGCAATCGCCTCCATCGTGGGCTCGAAGCCATGAGCACGGACGCGGTCCGTGAGTTTGCGGCGAGCCGGCGCGATGGCCTTGGGGAAGGCCTGGCCAGCGACAAGAAGGACGTCGCCCTCGAGTTTCGCCGCCGCGGTCTCTCTGGCGGTAACCCCCACTTTGGCCGCCTGAGCCTTCACCGCGGCGATGAAGGCCTTTCGGGCTGCTGGGGCGTAGTTCTTGAGCTGTGTCGTGTTCATCGCGCCCCCCTCACTTGATCTGCACGCGTTCGTCCGCCTCAAGCGCTGCTTCGAGCTCTTCGCGGAGTTTGGTCAGGAACGTCTCGATGTCGGCCGGCGTCTCGATGAAGCCACCCGCCCAAAGGCTCTTGGGCTCCACGACGCGGCGCTTCTTCACCTTGGGCTTGGGCGGCGTCGGCCCGGCACCACCGCCAGGCGTTGGTTGCTCCGGGGGCGTCTGCGCTTTCTCGATTGCGGTGAGTGCGCGGTCGAACGCCGCCTCGGCCGTCTGTCGCGCCTGGGCAATGTGCGCGATGCTCGAAGCCGTCTGCGCCGTGTCACGAAGCTTGGTGAGCTCCTCGGTGGCTCGAGTCCGCAGCGCGGCGTCTGCCGAGACCTTGTCGAGCTCTTCGGCCACACCGTCCAGCAGCCCCTGGATCTCGGCGACCGCAGGCTGTCGCGCTGTCGCGACCAGCGCGTCGTTGGCGGTGGTCGCCGTGTGAATGAGGTCGGCCGCCTCGTGAAGCAGGTTGTAGGGCCGCGCGGTCGCGAGGATCTCTTCCATGCGCGCGAAGGCCGGACCTGCGTCTTCGTGTTGCTCGAGCTGAAGGCGGTTCTGAGAGAGCTCGTCCACGGTCCCGCGCAGCTTCTCCCAGCTGTGCTTCTGGTTCGTGTAGAAGCCCTTCAGGTCGTGGTAGTCGTCGGCCAGGTCGAGCAGCTCGGACTTGTTCTCGACGAATCGCTTCAGGAACCGCAGGGAGTCCGTCTCCTCGACGAACTTCCGCAGGGTCGCGATCGAGTCCTCGATCTCTTGCCGACCGGGGTAGTTCCCGGTCTTCGCCAGGGGGAGGTAGCCAGCCAGGTCGGAGCTCCACCCGATCAGGTGCTCTCGCAGGAACGCGAAGAGCCCGTCCTCGGCGTTGGGGCCGCCTTGAACGAATAGCTCCTTGCCGAGCGCCTGGGCCTTCTTGATGAGGTCGGTGCCCGCGGACTCTCGCTGGGTAATGACCACCTTTCGCTGCTTGTTGGTCGACGTGAGGTGGTCGTAGGCCTTGTCGAGTGGCAGCGGGGCGGCGTTCACGAAGAGGTTGACCTCCTTCAGGACCGCGAGCCGGGCTACCAGCAGCACGACCTCGAGCTCGGGCCAGCCGTACGGTCGGCTGCCGTAGCGCTTCTCGATGAGGTCCCGAAGCACGATCTGCTTGTTCGTGATGGCGCAGAGCCGGACGTACTCCCGCAGGTCGTTGAGGGCCTGGAGGTTCGCCTCCGGCGTCGAGAGACCGAGGCTGACCTGCTCCACATCGTTGGCCCGCAGCGTGCTCTGGATCTCCTGCTTCGGGTTGGCCTGCAGGTGCTGGACGTAGCCCATCTTCGGATAGGCGTTCTGGATCAAGTACTCGAGCGCATCGCTCAGCGCGGCCTTCGGGTCGCTGCGTCCGATCTCGAGCTTCGTCCCGCAGGCGAAGTACGTCGCGTCGAGCAGCATGCCCTTCAGGGTCTCGACGATGCGCCCGCGGCGGCCGCGGTTGTCCTCGGTGCGGTCTCGGAGGATGCGCTTGGTCGTGTCCGGCAGCGTGCCCGTGTGCTTCGTCTTTACGTAGGACTCGGTCTGCAGGTACGTGCGCAGCTCCCGACCGATGGTGGCGTCGTCGGGCAGGCGAATGAGCACGCGTCCCTGCTCCGCACCCGTGTGGAGGATGCAGCGTCCGTCGTCGGCGTACTCACTGTAGCTGTCGCCGAGAGGACTCACGAATGCGACCTCGAGGCTGCCCTCGATGCGGTGCCCCACCGGGTGGTCGTCGCACAGCCGTGCGAAGGCGAAGTCGCGCCCGGTGGCGCTGTACGTGTGCTTCCGGAGGTCGCCGAGGATGTCCTCGAAGATGAGCTTGCCGAGCTCACGCTCCTCTGCTCCTGAGGGCACCGGCGTGTTCTTGATCTCCCGGCCAATGTCTCGTTCCTCGTTCGTGAGGAAGAAGTAGAGGTCGCCGTTCCGGGCGATGAGGGTCTCGCTCTCGAGCCGCCCCAGGGAAGCCTCGATGCGCTTGCGGAGAGCCAGGCGGTCGGCGTCGATCTCGTCGACGCAGAGGGTCACCAGGTTGTCGACGGTGCCGGGCAGCTCGTCGATGTAGCGGATCAAGAAGAGGACCTTCAGGACGGTGGCGTCGAAGCTCTCGAGGGCGTGGTTCTCGCCAGCCTGGTCGATGGTCCGCTTGACCGCGGTATCGAGGAAACCCTCGACCGCCGGGTAGAAGCGGTAGAACGGAACGAGAGAACCGACTTCGTCGTCACCGAGCTGCTTGGCGGCGCTCTGGAACGCATCGAGGGTGGAGCGCTCGCCCTGCGACAGGTGGAGACCCGTCGCGCCGGCCTTGCGAATGGACTCGAAGACCTTCTGGACCAGCGAGAACTGGTAGGCGGCGAAGGGGTAGCACGCGGCGAAGTCGGTCGGGTCTGCGTAGGTCTTGAACGTCATCCCGGCGTTCACGAACGACAGCTGGTTCTTCAGGATGTCGTGCTTGCCCTCGTAGGCTGCAGCGAGGGCGGGGATGGCGTCCTCGCGCTTCTCAAGCAGACGCTTCTTGATGACCTCGTCGACGTTCGCGCTGGACAGGGAGAGTCGGGTCTTGAACCGCCCCTGGATCTTCGAGAAGTCGTGCTGCTTGGTGCTCTTGAGGTCCCCCAGCACCGCGTCGAGGTCTTCCTGAGAGGTCACCACGACCCACGCCCGGCCGGCGCAGACCGTGCCGAGCTGCTCGGTGATGGTCTGCAGGTTGAGCATGAGGTGGGTGTCGTTGCCGATGAACTGTCCGACCTCGTCCACCAGGAACATGATCCGGTGTCCGTGCCCTTGGCTGTCGAGGTAGCGCTTCACCCAGCGGGCGAAGTTCTCGACGGTCAGGCTGAAGTTGTCGGCCGCGCCGTCGACCCACTTCTCGACCGAGCCCTCGCTCTGGCCGAGCACCTCCTTGAGCGCGGCCACGACCTCGTCGCGGTGGAACTCCCACGCGTCCCGTTCCTGCACCCAGGGCTCGCCGGACTCGCGCTCGAAGGCGGCGTGGAACGCCGCGAGCTTTCCCTTTTCGTCGAGGTGGCGCTCCATGTGCGCGATGTGCGGATGGTCGCCGCTGTAGCCCTGTTTCTCGTTGAGGACCTTGAGGAATACGCGGAGGAGCGCGTCGCGCCCGGAGCGGTGGTCCGCCTTGCTGTCGATGTTGAAGAGGATGGTGTCGGTGCTGGCGGCAACGACCTTCTTCAGGTCTGCGTAGAGCATCGGGTCGCCGAGCTTCTCCTCGAAGAAGTCGACGGCTCGGCGCCGCTCGGAGAAGAGCCCGTGTTCCTCGTTCTCGAGGAGGTACGAGAGCACCTTGATGAAGTGCGACTTTCCGCAACCGAAGAACCCCGACACCCACACGCCGTTCTTGTCGGCGGCGTTGGGAGAGCCGATCGTCGAGAGCAGCACGGCGACCAGGTCGTTGATGTGGCGCGTGAGCTCGCGCGTCACCACGAACTCATCGAGCTCCTGCCAGACTGAAGAGGCGTCGAGCTGGTCGGCCTTGACCACGCCGTTGATCGGGCGATGGATGTTGCGTTCGAAGAGGTCTTTGATCTTCATGCTGCCGTCCCCCCGGGAACCAAAATGAAGGCGCGATAATAGGGTTTGGTGCCGGGCTTCGATGTGCTGGTCGCGATGCGCCCGAAGAGCCGGAGTGTCGTTCCGTCGAAGCTGCCCGGGTAGAACATCACCAGTGGCGTGGTCCCGGTGACCGTGTGCAGGCAGTTGAGCAGGCTGTGCGCCCTGAGCATCGGCCAGACGCTGCCCACCCCGGAAAGGAGGATCAGGTCGTGGTCGGCCGGTGCATGCTCGCTAGCGATGAATTCGCGGATCTTCTCGGCGGCGAGTGGGCCCTTCAGGGCGCGCAAGACCGCCGCATCGCCCTTTTTGGCGTGCATCGCGAGCGCCTTCTCGAAGAGCCCACGCTTCTTGAGGTAGGCGAGCACGACGTCGAGCAGGTTCAGGTGGAGCACGCGGAGGCTGCTGTGGTGGCTCGCCATGTGCGAGAGCATCAGCTCGATGTGCTCCCGCACGCGAAGCTCGTCGCGCGCGGGGTAGTCGAAGATGTAGCAGGCGATCTCGTTGCCGATGCCCTCGCTCGAGAGGAACGCCTCGCTGGTGATGCGGGGCAGAATCTGATTCAGCCGCTCGCTGAGATTGCCGCTCATTCCGCCACCTCCAGGCATCGCAGGACGTAGGTTTCGCCTTGGTCGCGCAGGTACGCCGCCAGCTGCGCGTCGACGAACACGTTCTGCAGAAGAAGGCTGCGCGTGTCCTTGAGGTAGCCAGCCTCAGCCAGCATCGAGAACACCGCGGAACGGAGTCTGGCGACCGTCGCGTCGCTCCAGTGGGGCATGTCGGGGTCGCGTCCTCGGCAGCCCTCGATGTAGTCGGTCCACATCCGGTACTCGAGATTCTTGGCGAAGAGCGCTTTCTGCTCCCGCATGGTGATGTCCATGAAGTCGCCGAGCAGTCGGCTGTTCTTCACCGCGGCGGCGAACGCAGCCTGCGTGGCCTGCTCCCGGCCCCCGTCACGAACGATCTCCCAGAGCCCTTGCCCCATGGGCTCGAGGCGAGCACGAAGCAGTCGTGAAATGCGCTTGATCGACTCGACGCTGCGCATCTGGAGCACGTTTTCTTCCAGGACCGCCTCCTTCCAGGCGTCGGCGTCAACGCCGTCGATGAGGAGCCCCGCGACGATGCGGCTCTCTCGCAGCCTAAGCGAAGCGCTCGTGATGGTGGCCGTGTAGATCATCCACGGCCCCCTTGGCGGGGGGCGGGCATCATGGCTTGCCCCCGTCATCGTCCGCCGAGGAGGCGTCGGCGGATGCGCCGCCGGCCCGAACCCACTCGTCGACTTCGCTGAGCTTGAACTTCCACAGGCGCCCGACCTTGTGGGCGGGGAGCCCTTTGTGCTCGATCCACCGGTAGATCGAGTCCTTCGCCACGCTGAGGTGCTTCGCGACGTCCTCGACGGAGACCCAAGGTTCGGTAGGCATCGGCAATATCTCCCTGCTGCGAGCATCCCTGCGACGTTCGGTCAACGGAGTCGGCGCTTCGTGGTCGCCGCACCCTCAAGCGGCGGTGAGCATAACGTCGCACACGAGATCACTCAATAGCATTCACGAGACGAAGAGAGTCGGCTATAGTCGGTTGAACTGGGCTCGCCTTCGGGGAGTGGCGCAGTCGGCGTCCCGCGCCGCGGGCAGCCCTATCGACGCCACGAGGACCGGATGAGGATTCACCGACAAGACCTGCAGCTGTCGGCCAGCGACCTGGCCAACCATCTGGGCTGTCATCACCTCACGGCACTCAATCTGGCCACGGCGCACGGGAAGCTCAGCCCTCCGATCTGGCGCGACCCTGTGCTCGAGGTGCTGCAGCAGCGCGGGTTCCAGCACGAGGCCGAGTACCTCGACTACCTTCGCGGGACCGGTCTGTCCGTGGTCGAAGCCACCAGCAAGGGCGGCGGCACCCCGTTCGAGGCGACGATCGCGGCGATGCGCAACGGCGTGGACGTGATCGCCCAGGCCACCCTGATCAGCGGGGAGTGGTTCGGGAGAGCCGACATCCTTCGTCGGGTGTCGGTCGCGGGGGTCACTGGGGCCTGGAGCTACGAGGTGGTCGACACGAAGCTCGCCAAGGAGACGCGAGCTGGAACGGTCCTCCAGCTCTGCCTGTACTCGGACATGCTCGGCGAGATCCAAGGGATCGCGCCGGAGTTCATGCACGTCGTCTCGCCGGGCAAGGGCTTCGAGCCGGAGACGTTTCGAGTCAACGACTACCTCGCCTACTACCGGCTTGTGAGAGCTCGGCTGTCTGAAGCGGTGCTGCTCGATCCCGACAAGGAGCACACCTATCCAGAGCCGGTGCCGCAGTGCGACATCTGCCGATGGTGGTCAGCCTGCGAGAAGCGGCGGCGGGCCGATGACCATCTGGCGCTTGTCGCAGGGATCTCGCGGCTGCAGCGGAAGCAGCTTGGCGAGTGGGGGGTAGAGACACTGGCGGACCTTGCCGCGCTCCCGCTTCCGCTCGAGCACAAGCCGAGCCGAGGCTCCGTCGACAGCTACGTCCGCGTCCGTGAACAGGCCAGGGTTCAGCTGGAGGCCCGTGAGAGCGCAGCGCCGGTCTACGAGCTGCTCCCGCTGGAGCCGGACCGAGGACTCGCGCGTCTGCCGGAGCCGTCTGCGGGCGACATCTTCTTCGACATCGAGGGCGACGCGTTCGTAGACACGTCTGGCCTAGAGTACCTGCTGGGCTGGGTGGTCTACGGCGAAGACGGCGCCGCCGACTACCGCATGCTCTGGGCGCTCAACGCCCGTGAAGAGCGGGCCGCATTCCAGGCGTTCATCGATGAGGTCATGGAGCGTTGGGCCAAGTACCCCGACCTCCACATCTACCACTTCGCGCCCTACGAACCCGGGGCCATGAAGCGCCTCATGGGCCGCTTCGCAACGCGAGAGGACGAGGTCGATCGGCTGCTGCGGGCCGGTGTCTTCGTCGACCTCTACTCCGTCGCCAAGCAGTCCATCCGTGCAGGGATCGAGCGATACTCCATCAAGGACCTCGAGCAGTTCTACGGCTACGAGAGAGAGGTCGAGCTGAAGGACGCTTCGAAGAGCCTGCGCGCCTTCGAGCGGGCATTGGAGCTGGGCCAGGTCGAGGCGGTGCCGGGCGACGTCAAGGTGGCGGTCGAGCGGTACAACCGCGACGACTGCGTTTCTACGCTCCGGCTGCGAGACTGGCTTGAGCAGCTCCGCGAGTCGTTGGTCGCGAGTGGCGAGGACATTCAGAGGCCCGAGCTTGCGTCCGATGGCGCACCCAAGGAGAGCCTCGACGAGCGACAGCAGCGGTTGCGTGCTCTCATGGAGCGCCTGCTCGAGAACATCGGGTTCGAGCGGGACGAGCGTTCCGATGAAGACCAGGCGGCCTGGCTTCTCGCGCACATGCTCGACTGGCACCGACGCGAGGAAAAGGCCCCGTGGTGGGAGTACTTCCGACTGTCGGAGCTGGGCCCCGAGGACCTGCTCGACGAGAACGCGGGGCTCGCCGGTCTCGTCTTCGTCGGCCGCGAGGGCGGCACAGACAAGTGCCCCATTCATCGCTACCGGTTTCCCGCTCAGGACTCCCTCATCGAAGAGGACGACCCTCTTTTTCGGCCAGGCGGCGAGCAGCTTGGGAAGGTCGAAGCGGTCGATGCGACTGAACGGTTCGTCGACATCAAGAAGCGGTCTGACTCGGCGGACCTCCACCCCGAGGCGGTGTTTGCTCACTCCGTGGTCACGGCGCCCGAGCAGGCGAAAGCGCTCTTCCGGCTCGGGGAGTGGGTGGCCGACCACGGAATCGACGCCGACGGGCCCCATCGCGCGGCACGCGATCTCCTGCTGAGCCGCGCTCCTCGCCTGCGGGGCTCGGTGCCGAGCCGACAGCCGCTCGAGTTCGATGGCGAGACAACCGCCGACGCCGCCCGGCGGATGGCGCTGCAGCTCGACGGGGGCGTGCTCGCCATCCAGGGGCCGCCCGGAGCGGGCAAGACGTACACCGGGGCTCGGATGATCTGCGACTTGGTGAAGGCCGGGAAGAAGGTCGGGATCACGGCCGTCAGCCACAAGGTGATCCGCAACCTGCTCGATGCCGTGGTCGAAGCGGCGGACGAGCAGGACCTGCTGATCCGCTGCCTGCAGAAGGTGAGCGGCAAGGCGGCCACGTTCTCCGGCGGAGCGATTCGCGAGACGACCAAGAACAAGAGCGTCGTCGCTGCGCTGCAGGCTGGCTCGATGGACGTCGTCGCCGGAACCCCGTGGCTATGGGCCCGTGAAGACCTCTTCGAGTCGGTGGATGTGCTCTTCGTGGATGAGGCCGGGCAGATGTCCCTCGCCAACGTGGTGTCCATCGCGCAGGCGGCCGAGAACGTGATCCTGCTGGGTGATCCTCAGCAGCTTGATCAGCCTCTCCAGGGCAGCCATCCGGAGGGCACGGAGGCGTCAGCGTTGGAGCATCTTCTTGCGGGGCACCAGACCATCCCGCGCCACCGCGGACTCTTCCTGGCGGAGACCTGGCGGCTCCATCCGGACATCTGCGCGCTGACATCCGAGCTCTTCTACGAGAGCCGGCTCCAGCCTCGACCCGATCTCGGGAATCAGCGAATCGTTGGCGAGACGCCCTTCGCCGGGGCCGGGCTGTGGTTCGTGCCCGTTGAGCATGACGGGAACCAGAACTCCTCGCAGGAGGAGGTCGAGGTCGTGGCGGATCTCGTGAAGCAGCTTCTGACCGAGGGTCTCACCTGGGTAGACCGCGAGGGAGCGGAGGCCCCCATCTCCCAGGACGACATCCTCATCGTTGCGCCCTACAACGCTCAGGTCGGCGCGCTTGGAGAACGCCTCCCCGGCGCCCGCATCGGCACGGTCGACAAGTTCCAGGGGCAAGAGGCGCCGGTCGTCATCTATTCGATGGCGACCTCGTCGCCCGACGAGGCGCCACGGGGCATGGAGTTCCTGTTCAGCCTCAACCGGTTGAACGTCGCTACCTCGAGGGCGCGATGCGCCTGCATCCTCGTCGCGAGCTCACGGCTCTTCGAGCCGGAGTGCCGCACGCCTCGGCAGATCCAGCTCGCCAACGCCTTCTGCCGCTACCTCGAGTTGGCGAAAACGCTCTGACTCTCCAGCGGCCGCATCTCGACCCACGCCGCTCGCTGGTCCTCCCAGCACAGGCTGGCCAGCACCCGGCGCAGCGTGCGCTCGGTGACGGGCTCCCGCCCCACCGGGAACTCGAGGGTCAGCACCTCCTCCTGGATGTCGGGGGCCAGGAGCAGGAGGTTCATCAGCTGGGTCAGGCGGGCGCGCGTGAGCCCGTGGCGGCGGGCGACGTCGGCGTAGTCCTTGTACCGGCCGGCCTCGATGTCGGCGGCGATGCGGTGGGCGAGCGCCAGACGGCGAGCGACGCGGGCGGGCCGGCGCTCGGCGAGCTGACGCCGGCGACGCTTCACGCGGGCCTGCGTGCGGCGCTGTCGGGGCCGGAAGGCGATCGTCTCGGCGTGCTCGGTCATGGGCTCGCCTCCATCGCCGGGGCCGACACGGGGGCGCTGGTGGCCACCGTCGGTGCGTCGTCGTCCGGTGGCTCCTCGTCGTCCGGGTCATCCTCGGGCTCGGCCGGCAGCGGCTCGAAGGGCGCGGCCAGGTCGTGGAACTCGAGGTCGAGCTTGCCCTCGGGCTCGTTGACGACGACCCGCTTCACCACCAGGTGGACGAGGTCCTGCTTCTCGGCGGCCTCGAACTCGTCCCAGACGGCGTCGAAGACCTCGAGGATGTTCACCGTGGCCCGGACCTGCTCGGTCGCGTTCTGCAGGCCGCGCAGCTGGGCGTCGAGGGAGCAGCGCTCGGTCGACAGCACGTCGAGCTGGGCCTCGATCTCGCCGATGCGCTCGGCCAGCAGCTTGCCTTCGGTGCCGGTGTCCTGACCGATGGCGTCCATCAGCTTGCGCCCCTCGGCGTGCAGCTTCGCCTCGTCGGCCACGATGCGCTCGCGCTCCGAGGTGATCGCTGCCATGGCCTCGACCCGGCCGACCTCCATGCGGGCGACGATCTCCTCGCGCAGCTGCGGGTCGGTGCAGCGGGCCTTCACCCGGCTGACCACCAGCTGCTCGAGCTCTTCGGCGCCGAGGCGCGGATGGGTGCAGCCGTCGCGCCCCTTCCGACCGCGCTTCGAGCACACGTAGTAGCGGTAGGTCTCCTTGTTCCGCCCGCGGCCCGCCGTGGTGGTGATGCGCTTGCCGCAGAGCCCGCACCAGGCGATGCCCTGGAGCAGGTACTCGGGGTTGCGCCCGCGCCGCCTGCCGCGGCCGCAGGCCTTCGACGAGAGCACCGACTGCACCCGCGCGAAGAGCTCCTCGCTGACGATGGCCTCGTGCTCACCCTCGTAGAGCTCGCCGTTGAACTCCACCTTCCCGAGGTAGGTCACGTTGCGCAGGATGGTGTGGACGTCCTTGTCCCGGTACTTCCGTGGCGGAGTCACCCGCCCGGTCTTCGCGCGGTATCCCTTCTTCATCCAGCCCAGGTCGTTGATGCGCTTGGCGACCGCGTTCACCGAGCCGAGGCGCAGGTACATCCGGAAGATGGTCCGCACCCGCTCGGCCTCCTCCTCGCAGACGACCAGCTGCTTCTTGTCGTGGTCGCCGAGGTAGCCGTAGGGCGGCCGGGAGCCGAGCCACTTCCCGCGCTTGCGGGCGGCGGCCATCTTGTCGCGGGTGCGCTCGGCGATCATCTCGCGCTCGAATTGCGCGAATGAAAGCAGGATGTTGAGCGTGAGGCGGCCCATCGAGTTCGTCGTGTTGAAGTTCTGCGTGGTCGAGACGAACGTGACGTCCTTCTGGTCGAAGAGCGCGAGCAGCTTCGCGAAGTCCATCAGGCTGCGGCTCAGGCGGTCGACCTTGTAGACGACCACGCAGTCGACATCGCCCGCCTCGATGTCGGCGAGCAGGCGCTTGAGCGCGGGCCGGTCGGTGTTGGCGCCGGTGAAGCCGCCGTCGTCGTAGCGGTGCGGCAGCGCCTCCCAGCCCTCGCCGGCCATGGCGCGGATGAAGTACTCGGCCGCCTCGCGCTGGGCGTCGAGGGTGTTGAAGTCGGAGTCGAGGCCCTCGCTCGTCGACTTCCGCGTGTAGATGGCGCAGCGGACCTTCGGCGCGCCCTGGTTGTTCGGGGGTTCGTTCATCCGTCCTCCCCGGCGTCGCCGCGCTTGCGCTTCTTCCGCTTGGTCAGGCCGGCCCAGAGGAAGCCGTTCCAGCTGGTGCCGGTGACCTCGCGGGCGATGGTGGAGAGGCTCGTGTAGTGGCGGCCCTCGTACTCGAAGCCGTCGTCGAGCACGGTGATCTCGTGGACCTCGCCCT
>JAGQIY010001309.1 GCA_020430865.1 Myxococcales bacterium | reverse complement strand
GCCCCCGCTGCCGAAGGTCGGATCGAGCTCCCGGTCTTCGAGACCGAGCAAGTTGCTGCACGCCACCCCGCCCAACAGCAGCAGAACGAGGCCGAGCGTCGCGCCTTGCCGCACGGCAATCCGAGTCGCGCGCCACATCAGAAGTGTCCTCCCACGAACACACCGGCCTGGCTCGGGGTTGCGGCCGGGACGAGCCGGACCTCCGTGCCGCGCAGGCGGGCGGTACGACGGCGAGCACTTCCCGCGGCGGCGTCGTTGGATGGCGCGGTCGCATAGAGCACGATACCTCCAGCCAGCGCCAAGGCTCCGACGCCGAACGCGATGGTGGAGAGCGTGGCGGCGTCTTCCGCCTCCTGTCCCAGATCGACTCCCTTCTGGTTGCACTGCGAGGAGTCCGACGAGCGGCAGTTGTCGTCGGCCTCGGAGTTCTTCGAGCTGGCCTGCAAGCCGAAGAAGGTCCCGGCGCCGACGCCGAGCAACCCGACCACACCCACCACGATGCCGAGGGTGCGCTGACCACTGCCGTCTTCAGCCAGCGTCCCCTCGTCGGCGACGAGTGGCGTGGGAGCCGGAGCGGGTGCCGAGGTCGCGGGAGCCAAGGCCTGCGCCTCGGGTTCCGCCTCGGGCGGCTTGCGCTCGAGCGGCGGCACGGCGAAGGTCACGTCGCCGCTCTTCGGGACGACGACCTCCGCCTGGTACTCGACCTTGGAGGGCGCCGTGATGCGGATGGTGTGGGTTCCAGGGTCGACGGGCACCGCGGTGCCCCACAGCGCGGAGCCGACTTCGTCGCCATCGCGCGTGACGACCATGCCCTCGACTCGGACGCTGGGCGGTACCTCGATCACGAGCTTGGCCAGCACGCCCTCCAGGCGCTCGGCGCGACCGCGCGCAATCTTCTCCCTCTTGGCATCGCTGGACCGGGTCGCGAAGGCCGCTGCCTCGCGGAAAGTCGCCCAGGCGCTCGCGGTCTTTCCGGCCTGCTCGTAGCACTCCGCGAGGTAGAGCAAGGTTCCGACGCCAGGATCCAGTCTCTGGCTCTCCTCGAGACTACGGCAGGCCGACGCCAAGTCGCCGTCCTTCAGCTGCTTCTTGCCCTTGTCGAAGAGCGCCTCCGCGGCAGCCTTGTCGGCCGCAGAGGACTGCGCAGCTGCCACTGTGCTCAAGCAACCGAGCGCTAGCACCCCAAGCAAGAATCGGAATCGTCTCCTCAACATCGAACAAGCCTCATCGCTACACCCGAGCGCGCCCGGTCAACATCCGCCAGTAGCGCGCCGAGCGCCGCCTCCACACAAGCAAAGCCAACGCACCATTCCAACTACTTTCGGTCGCCGAACCCGCTGATGTCCAGCTCGCTGCCAGGCGCCGGCCCCGGCGCTGTCTTCGCCGACGCTTGGACCTTGACTGGTTTGGGCGTGGGAGCGGGCCTTGCCACGGACTCAGGCGCTTCTGGCGGGATCTGAGGCTTCGGTCCACCATCCGCGCGTTTCGAGTCGGCGGCCACCTTGGGCTCGGCCCCCGACTCCGGGTCCAGCCCAGGAGAGGCTGGCTGCACGTCCGCTTCCGGCGCCACTTCCTCCTGCGCGTGAGGCGCTTGCGCTGCGGAAACGGATGGCTGCTCGGTCGGCGCGTTGCCTGGCTGGCCAGCGACGACCCCCGTCGACACGTCGCCGCCGCGGCTCTGCACGGTGGCGAAGGCGACGGCCCCGCCCAGTCCCAGTATCGCAAGGGCGATGCCCAGGACGACCAGGGGCCGCCGGCTTGCCTGCTTCGGCGGAGCAAGCTCGGCGTAGGACGCCACCGTAGGCGCAACCTCGTGCTGCGAAGGCCTCGTGGCGCTGGTCTGGGTTCGCAGCACCGATCTCGGCGTGCCCAGGACGACGGTGTTCAGCACTCGCGAAGCACGCTCGACGGACAGGTGACTGAGGGGCGGGCCGTACTCGCTGAGTTCCGCGCCGAGTTCCGCGACGTTCTCGAAGCGCTCTTCAGCGGCCTTCTTCAAGCAGCGCTCGATGATTCCCACCAGGCCCTCGGGAAGGTCGGGGCGGAGCTCGAGCAGCGGCTTCGGCTCGGTGTTGACGATGTTGATACAGATCTCTGGAACCGTCTCGCCCTGGAACGGCGCTTCGTTCGTGAGTAGCTCGTAGAGGATCGCTCCGAGGGCCCAGATGTCGGTGCGCTGGTCCACCTGCTTGGATGACTGCATCTGCTCGGGCGCCATGTACTGAGGCGAACCCATCACCGACGAAGTCTTGGTGAGCTGCACGTCTTGGTCGGTCACCTTCGAGATACCGAAATCCAGCACCTTGATGATCCGCGAGCCATCCGTGCGTTCCGCGAGGAACAGATTCGCGGGCTTGAGGTCGCGGTGGACGATGCCCGCGGCGTGGGCTTCCGCGAGCGCCTCGCACGCTTGCAGCACGTACTCGACCGCGCGCTCCACGGCCATGCGCCCGTGCTCTTCGAGCTCGTCGGCCAGATCCTTCCCTTCGAGGTACTCCATGACCATGAAGGGCGCTCCTTCGGCGCTCACCCCCACGTCGAGCACGCGACACACGTGCTGACTCTGGATGCGGACCGCCGCTTTCGCTTCCCTCTGGAAGCGAGCCCCGGCCTCCGGATGTTGAGCCAGCTCCGGCAGCAGGAACTTGATCGCGACCTGCTGATCCAGCACCTGGTGAGTGGCGGCGACCACCATCCCCATGCCGCCAACGCCGAGCACACGTTCGACGCGGTACTTGTCCGCGATGACGTCCCCAACCTTGACCGGCGTATCCCTGCTCATGCTTTCTCCGACCCTGCGGGCCCCAGACCCGGTGGGTTCGTCAACCTGCTCGTCCCGCCATTCCGTGAGCAGAGGTGACTGATCGAACGACATAGGATTTCATGGATACGGTCTAGACGGATGCCAAGATCGCCGGTTGTCGCGATTTGCCAGCTTTAACCCGATTCTCGGCGCTGAGGCGCCGCCGCTCCCTGTCGCAGGGCCAATGTAGGTGTTTGTCAGCCATGAGCTTCACCCACCTCGGGAAGGGCATCGGACCGGTTCGACTTCTCCGCAAGACGTCCGGTCGACGACGCGATTTCGAGCCGCCCCGCATCCCCGTGCGGTTTACTTCGCTGCAATGTCCGTGCGAGCGTCCCCGAATGCAGTCCATTTGGCGCTCCCGCGCCCGGAGCGGCATGCCGCTGCTGTGCGCCGCCCTGCTCTCGCTCGCTGGATGTGAGCGACAGCCGAGCCAGGCCGCGAACCCGACTCCCCCGGCGCCGAGCCCCACTCAGATGCCCAGCTCCCCGAGCGCCAGCGCTTCCGAAGCACCGGCTCCCCCGCCAACGGCGGAGGAGCGCGCCGAGCAGCTCGCCAAGCGCTTCATCATCCTGGACGGGCACGTCGACGTTCCCCACCGCTTGTTCTCGCAGAAGGAGGCCGGCAAGCCCATCGCAGACGTCTCGCAGAAGACGGACGAGGGAAACTTCGACTACCCGCGAGCGCGCGCGGGTGGCCTCGATGCGCCGTTCATGAGCATCTACGTCGCGGCGCGCTACGAGCGCAATGGTGCCTTCAGGCACGCCGAGGAGCTCATCGACCTCGTCGAGCAGATCGCCCGCGAGCACAGCGACAAGTTCGCTCTCGCCAAGTCTCCCTCGGAGGTGCGCGCCAATTTCCAGGCGGGAAAGATTTCGCTGGCCATGGGCATGGAGAACGGCGCGCCGCTCGAGGGAAAGCTCGCCAACGTGCAGCACTTCCAGCAGCGAGGGATCCGCTACATCACCCTGGCACACTCCAAGGACAACCACATCTCCGACTCCTCCTACGATGATCGACATACCCACAAGGGCCTCAGCGCCTTCGGAAAGCGGGTCGTGAAGGAGATGAACCGCGTGGGCATCATGATCGATGTCTCCCACATCTCGGATGACGCGTTCTGGCAGGTGGTAGCGCTGAGCAAGGTACCGGTGATCGCCAGTCACTCGAGCTGTCGCCACTACACGCCCAATTGGCCTCGCAACATGTCGGACGAGATGATCCAAGCGCTAGCCAAGGCGGGCGGCGTGATCCAGATCAACTTTGGCTCTGGCTTCATCGACGACGAAGCGCGGAAACAGAGCAGCAAGCTCTGGAACGTGCTGGGTGGCCAGGCACGCGCCAAGCACCTGGTTCATGGAACTCCCGCCTACTCGGAGTTCGCCGACGAGTTCTGGAAGACGCACCCGATCAAGCGTGCCACGGTGGAGCAAGTCGCCGACCATGTGGAGCACGTGGTGAAGCTCGTCGGTGTCGACCACGTGGGGTTGGGATCGGACTTCGACGGTGTCGGCGACACGCTGCCGATCGGACTCGAAGACGCCTCGGCCTATCCCAACCTGATCCGGGTGTTGATCGAGCGCGGTTGGAGCGACGAAGACCTCGAGAAGCTGTGCTCCGGCAACGTGCTTCGCGTGTGGCAACAGGTCGAGGACTTCGCCGCGGACGCGCGACGCTCGGCGCCCTAGCGACTACCAGCCACCCTCGTCGTCTTCGGCCTTTGCCTTCGCGGAGCCCGCAGGCGCCGCAGCCGCCGCCTTGGGCGGCTCGGCGCTCGCGGCGGGAGCCTCCGGCTTGTCCTTGTCACAAGCCGCAAGCAAAGTGCACACGGCCAACCCCAACACGACGCGCTTCATGACCGCATGGGAGCACGAGGCGGCGGCGCGACCAAGGCAAAACAGCAGCTCGCCACCAGTCAGGCTGTGCCTCGACCTCGTCGAGGGGCGAAGATGACCACGGCCTGCGCGAGCTTGGGTAAGAAGACGGAGCCTCAGCTCTCGGCTGCACCCATGCGCAGACGACAGAACACACCGAAGTGGTCCGTTGGCCAGAGCTCGGGGTCGGTCGGGTCAGCGGCGTTGCACACCACGCGGGTCTCCAATGGTTCCCCGCGGAACTTACGATCAGGACCCCTCACATAGATGTAATCGATGCGCCGCGGAGGCTCGTGCGCCAGGGCGGCATAGGGGTTGCGAGAGTCGAAGGTGTAGCCTGGTGCGCCTTCGTGGGCGTGTCGTCCACCATCCTGGCCAGCGAAGATCCAGCAGTCGGTGAAATACACGGTGCGCCCGTCCAGAGCCGTGAGCCCCCGCATGAAGCGCATCTCGTCGGAGTCCGGCTCCGCGTTGAAGTCACCCATCACGATCGGCGGTAGCCGCCGTTCGTCCAACGGCGCGAGCCTGAAGACGTGATCAATCAGGCTGGAGATCTGGCGCTGTCGAACCGCGCCGTGATGCAGCTTCCAGTTCAGGTGCGTGACGAAGACCGGCAGCGGCCCCTCCGGGTGCTGGACCAACGCGTAGAGCGCGCTGCGTTGCTCACCGCTGTCACACTCCGGCAAGGCGATGCGCGTGTGCTCGACGATGGGAAAGCGGCTCAGGAGGCCGTTGCCGAACTGGAGTCCGCCACCGAACTCGGTCGCCTTGGCGTAGGCCGGGTGAAACCCGAGCCGCTGGTTGAGCTCTGCCAGCTGGTCGCCCTCGGCGTCACCAGCCCGTCCCTCGAGCCGAAGCACCTCCTGCAGCCCCACGAGATCCGGCGCCCAGGCGTCCAGCTCACGCCGGATGAACTCTCTGCGCCGAGGCCAGGGACCCGACTTGTTCCAGATGTTCAGGCTGATGACCTTCAGCTCACCATGCGCATCCATCACGCCAAGCCTACAGCATGCGGCCGCCGCCTAGGCTACCCTTCGCCTCCGAGGGAAGACATGAGCCACCACGACGACCACCATCACCACGACTGCCGCCACCATCACCACGACTGCCGCCACCATCACCACGACGACCACCGCCAGCGGGGCGAGCGCCGACGTCAAGGCGGTGAACGCGGCCCCGAAGACACCGAGTTCCTCGACCTCGAGCCGACGCGACTGCTGCTCGGCGCCGCCTCCGGCGTAGCCAAGGAGGTCCTCGTCGACCTGCTGCGTGCCGCCGTCAGGCAGCGCCTCGAGGAGCGCCTGGGTGAGGAGATCCAGCGCATCGGGTTCGCGGCCGCGGACGTGCTGGCGGACGACTTCGAGGCCAATCGCCGCATCGAAGCGGTGCTCGAAGATCGCAGATCCTCCCGGAAAGATCTGGAGGAGCGCCTCGCCGCCACCCTCCGGGCCCCGGCGGACGCGCCGCCCGCGCAGGCACCTGGCGGGTCGAGCGCCAGCAAGTCGAGCGCGAGCCGGCGCACCCGGGCGCCGGGCTCGAAGCGAGGCCGCGGCTGACGTCATCGGATTCGAGCCCGCGCGCGGAAGCCGACGCTGGACGCGTCGGACCTGGACTCGCGCGACTCTGTATCCTCGCCGCCGCGATCCTCTTCTCCACGGGCGGCGCTGCGATCAAGGTCACTGGGCTCTCCGGACTCCAGGTGGCGAGCTTCCGTTCCCTGGTCGCCGCCGTCGTCCTGTTCGCCTTGCTCCCGCACGCGCGCCGTGGGTACCGCCCCGCGAGTCTGCTGGTAGGCAGCGTCTACGCCACCTGCATGGTGCTGTTCGTTCTGGCGAACAAGCTCACGACCGCCGCCAACTCGATCTTCCTCCAGTCGACCGCTCCGCTCTACGTGCTGGTTGCTTCCCCGCTGATCCTCAAGGAACGCGTCCGCCGCAGCGATCTGGCGTTCATCGCGACGATCGCGCTCGGCCTGGGGCTGTTCTTCCTAGAGCAGAAGCCCCAGGCGAGCGCGCCCGAGCCAGCGGCAGGAAACCTCCTCGCCACGCTGAGCGGGGTGTGCTGGGCTGGTACCCTGGTGGGCCTCCGCAGCCTGGCGAGCCGACGCGTCGAAGGGCTGACGGCCGTGGTTTCGGGGAACTTGATCGCCGGCCTGGTGTGCTTGCCCTGGGCCTTGCTCGCGCCGACATCCACGAGCCTCGCGGAAACGCACGTCGTCGACTGGCTCGCGGTCGTGTACCTGGGAGGCGTGCAGATTGGCCTGGCGTACGTCTGCCTTACCCTGGGCTTCCGCCACGTGCCCGCGCTCGAAGCTTCGCTGCTCATCCTGCTCGAGCCGAGTCTGAGCCCGCTCTGGGCGTTCTGGCTACAGGGTGAAGTCCCCGGGGCGTGGTCGATCTGTGGGGGCTTGCTCGTGCTCGGCTCGAGTGCGGCGCGCGCGTGGCTCGGTCGCCGGCGCCCCGTCGACGCAGCCGGTCGAGCCGCGGACTACTGACGCGCGGAAAAGCAAGCGTCCTCCGCAGGCGACACGGCGCTTCCAGCAACCTGAGGCTCGTGATAATCGTCTACCATGCGCACAATCGTAGCCAGCGTTTGCGTTCTGGGGGCGGCACTACTGGCGTGCAAGAGCGAGACCTCGGGCAACATCACCGTGAACGGCGCGCCCTTCGAGATCAGTCAGTGTCGTTCCGGTGGGGCCAACACGCCGCCGTTCTCGGGCGTCGCGTTCCTGGACGGGGGCGGCAACCAGGTGCGTTTCGTCGGCAAGCCCCAGGGAGGTTTCCGCCTCTACCACTTCACCAAAGGCCAGGGCATCGGGACCTTCGTGGGCGAGGACTGCGGTTCGCTCACGGTGAACACGACGAACACCAAGATCAACGACGTCGCCAACGTCGAAGGCACCGTCTCCGCGAACTGCACCGGGAGCGGAATGACCGTGGTGGCGAACGTCAACTACTCGAAGTGCCACTGAGTCAGCTGCCAGGCCCGCCGCGAGTCCTGTGACTCGAGCCCGAGCGCGCGCCCCCGAGGGTGTGCTGACGGAGAGCGACCTCGGAGCTTCGTCCGTCGAACCTCGGCGTGACCGAGTGAGACCCGTGGAACGCGGAACCAGCGGCACTTGCACGGAGAATCGGGGGCCGATTCCACGGTGCCTGGCGACCTGCTAGACCCTTGTGGATGGCTCTGGACGAATCCCACAAGCTCTTCGCAGAGACCTGTCTGCGCTTCGCCCGAGAACGCATCGCCCCCCACGTCGTGGAGTGGGAAGAGGCGGGCTCGTTTCCGCGCGAACTGTACAGAGAGGCCGCCGAGGCCGGGATCCTGGGGGTAAGTTTCCCCGAGGAATACGGAGGCGGTGGTGGTGACCTGCTGCACAGCTTGATCAGCGTGGAGACCCTGCTCGAGGGCGGCTCGAGTGGCTTGCTGGCGAGCATCGGCTCCCTGGGTATCGCCCTCCCCCCGATCTTCAACCTGGGGAGCGCAGAACAGAAGCAGCGCTTCTTGCCGCCCGTCTTGCGCGGGGAGAAGATCGCGGCCCTCGGCATCACGGAGCCAGGCACCGGAAGTGACGTCGCAGGCATCCGCACCAAGGCGGTGAGGGACGGCGATGACTACCTGATCAGCGGCTCCAAGCTCTTCATCACCAGTGGCGTGCGCGCTGATCTGGTGACGGTGCTCGCCCGGACGGGTCCTGACCCCCACGGCGGGCTCACGTTCTTCGTCGTCGAACGGGGTATGCCGGGCTTCAGCGTGAGCCGGGCGCTGAACAAGACCGGCTGGTGGGCGAGCGACACCGCGGAGCTAGCCTTCGACGAGGTACGAGTCCCCGCCGCGAATCGCATCGGCGACGAGGGCTCCGGCTTCCTTGCCATCATGCAGAATTTCCAGAACGAGCGCCTGTCCCTGGCCTTCTATGGGCATGCCACGGCCGAGATCGCACTGAAGGACGCCATCGCCTACGCCAAGGAGCGACAAGCCTTCGGCAAGCCGCTGGTCGGCTTCCAGGTGACGCGCCACAAGCTGGCGCACATGGCGACCCAGGTTCAAGCCGCGAAGACCTTCGACTGGGACGTGGCGAAGCGCGTTGCCGCGGGGGAATACTTGGTGGGCGAGGTCAGCATGGCGAAGAACTTCTCGAGCCAGGTCGCTCAGGAGGTCTGCTACGAGGCCGTGCAGATCTTCGGCGGCATGGGCTACATGCGGGAGACCCGAGTCGAGCGCTTGGCGCGGGACGCGCGCATCCTGCCCATCGGCGGTGGCACGACCGAGATCATGAACGAGATCATCGCAAAGCAGCTGGGCCTCTGAGCGAGTCGAGCACCAGCCGACGGAACTCATCGGGCCTGAAACCAGCGCTTCCGCGCAGAAATGCCTGAGCCAGCTCACGCTGCTCGGCTGCCAGGCGATGTAGCGGCCCTGCGAGGCCCATCACCAGATGCTTGCGCCCCTGCGTGTTCAGCAGATCGCGCTGGGCGAGCACCACCCCCTGCAGCACGTACAGGTCGTGATGGCGCCCGAGATCTTGCTGCAGGTCCTTCAGCTGACGATGGATGTCGGAGTATCCAGCGCCGAGCAGCGGCGCCAGCAGCTCCACGGCGTAGCGCAGGCGCTTGATGTGGATACGCACCTGATGCAGCTGTTCACCGCCCCCCTCGGCCGTCGGATCGGGCAAGGAGGCGAGCAACGTGTCGACGCGGGGCTCGAGCGCGGCGCGCCCGAGCTCGTCCAGCGGCGCGACCAGAACCGCGCGCACCAGATCCTCGACCAGCTCGTACAGCCCCTTCTGGATACGCTCCGGAGAGAGCCGCTTCAGGCGCTTCTTGGTCAGCTTGCGCTCGCTGGCTCGCTCTTCATCGACACGGACGGCCACGTACTCGAGGGCCGCCGCCTCGAGGTGAGAGGTCGAGTGGCCGATCGCCTCCGCCAGGTACTCCGAGTTGACGTCCCACTCCCGTAGCGCTCCCGCGCCCCGGGTCACCTTGCGTAGCGCTTGCCGCTTGCTGGCTTGATCCGGTACCAGGTATCCAAGCACCTCGAGCAGCGCGCGCAGGCGCCGCGAAGCGACCCGCAGATCGTGAACCGCCTCCACAGGGTCCTTGCGCGCCTCGAAGTCCCAGTTGTTGAACAGCGCGCCCGCGTGCCGCGCGACGTAGGTGCGCAGGTGTCGCTCGTATTCGCGATTCTCGGGAGCGATCAGCACGGCGTCCTCAGGGGCTTGCTTCAAGAGTTCGGCTCTCGTCGATGGCTCTGGTGCATCGGATTCATGGTCCATCCGCGCACGCGGTTGAACAGCTGACTCTTGTCGAATATCAGAAGGCAAAGCTCGTTCCGCTTGGTTGTGTGACGATACGTCGAAGACGGTACTACAAATGAGCAACATCGGTGTGGACATGGGAGGAACGCGCATCAAGGCGGGCATCGTCGACGGTCGGCGCATCCTGCGCAGCGAGGCCGTGGACACCAACGCGGGCGCCAGTCCGAGTGAGGTGCTCGACGCCGTCGCACGCGCAGTGGCTGCGCTCGGTGAGGTCCCCACCCGCGTCGGCTTCGCGATCCCAGGTGAGGTCGATGGCACCGGTTCGTGCTGGCAGCTCCCCAACGTGCCCGGCTTCGCGGGCGTGAACATTCAGCGCGAGCTCGAACGTCGGGTCGGTTGCCCCGTGATCGTGGAGAACGACGCCACCGTGGCCGCGCTTGGTGAGGCGCTCCACGGCTGGGGTCAGGAGTATCCGAGCTTCTTGATGGTGACGCTGGGCACCGGCGTCGGGGGTGGCCTGGTGCTGGATGGCAAGCTGCGCCGTGGAAGCCATGGCTTCGCCGGAGAGATCGGGCACCTGCAGATCGACCGCTCGCCGAGCGCACCTCGTGACGGCGCTGGACTCCCGGGCACCCTCGAAGCCTTCGCGGGGACTCATGCCCTGCTCGCAAGGTTTCACGAGCTCGGGGGGGAGGGCAGCGAGGTGCTACACATCGCCGAGAGCGCACGCCGCGGGGAAACGCCAGGGCTGAAGGCCTTCGAGCTGATGGGCCGCGCGCTGGGCGAAGCGCTGAACGGCATCCAGGTCGTGCTCGACCTGGACGCCATCATCTTCACTGGCGGTATCTCGCGTTCGTTCGACCTGGTGGAGCCGAACATCCGTGTGGCGATGCGTGAGCGCGCCTACGCCGAACCGCTCGTCAGCGTGCCGCTCTTGCAGTCGAAGCTCGGGGACGCCGCGGGCCTGGTCGGCGCTGCCCACCTCGCGCAGCTCTAGCTGGGCCTTCCTCGGCGCCCGCGAACGTCGCCTGGCGCGACCGACCGGTGCGGGACTGGCGAGCGCGAGGCTGCGCCGTTATACCGCGACGATGCAAGCGATCGTGATCCGTGAGTTTGGTGGCCCCGAGAACCTCGAGCTACGAGAGGTCGAGACGCCGACCCCCGGCGAGAGGCAAGTGCGCCTGGCAGTGCACGCAACGGCGCTCAATCGCGCCGACCTGCTCCAGCGTCGCGGGATGTACCCCCCACCCAAGGGCGAGAGCGACGTCCTGGGCCTCGAGTGCTCCGGTGTCGTCGAAGCGCTCGGAGACGGCGTGACCAAGCTGAAAGAAGGCGACCGCGTGATGGCGCTGCTACCAGGCGGTGGCTACGCCGAGAACGCCCTGATCCACGAGGATATGGCAATCCCGATCCCCGCGAGCATGAGCTTCGAGGAAGCCGCAGCCATTCCTGAAGCCTTCCTCACTGCGCAGGAGGCGCTCTTCGGTCTCGGCGGCCTCGTTCCTGGACAGACGGTGCTCGTGCACGCGGCTGCGGGCGGCGTTGGCTCGGCAGCGGTGCAGCTGGCCCACGTGGGCGGCGGCAAGGTGATCGGAACCGCAGGCTCGGAGGAGAAGCTCGAGCTGGTGACGCGCCTCGGCGCGGATCTTGGCGTCAACTACAAGACCCATGACTTCGCGGAAGAAGCCAAGAAGTTCTCTCCCGGGGGCGTGAACCTCGTGCTCGACTTCATCGGCGGCAGCTACTGGGAGAAGCACGCGCAGTGCTTGGCGATCGCGGGTCGCTGCGTGGTGATCGGTGTGCTCGGCGGCCCCATGGCCAACGTGAACCTGGCGCTGCTGTTGATGAAGCGCCACCAGATCCTCGGCCTGGTGATGCGTTCGCGTACCCTGGAGGACAAGATCCGCATCACTCAGGAGTTCATCCGCACGAACCTCCCACATTTTTCCACAGGAAAACTCAAACCGGTTCTCGATGAGATTTTTCCGCTCGCCGATGCGCAGAAGGCCCACGAGCGCATGGAGCAAAACGCCAACTCCGGAAAGATCATCCTGAGGGTTCGCTAGGTTCGGCGAAGACCCGCGAGAGCGTGAGGTGGAGCTGGCTCTGGATCAGCCGCATCACGCTCTCCAGATCGCTCTTCGAGAGCTTCAGTTCTGCAACCAGCAGGCGTCGCGTCTCGCTGAGCAGTCGTTCGCGCGCCTGGCCCACGCGCCGCGCCGCCGTGGCGCGGTGCACGCCGCGTCCTGCGGCGATGACGTCGATGCTGGAGCCGCGGCCATAGTACGCGCGCAGCACGTTTCGCTGTTCCGGTTCCAGACTGGCCGCAGCCCGAGTGAAAGCCGCGCGGAATTGATCTCTGTACAGTTCCTTCAGATAGGCCAGCTCGGGATCCTGCACATCGATCCTCGCCCCCCCTTCCCCGAGCAGACTCGCCTCGGCCTGTGCCTGCTCGTCCAGTGCTTCTCGAGGAAGCTCCCGACGATCCCGCTTGAGGTTCAACCACGTGCGCGTGACGAGAACACTGAGCCAGCCATCGAGTTCTCCGCTGCCGGAGAAGCTGACCAGCTTCGACTCCAGCGGGTCGAAGAGCTTGCCCTCGAGGCCGAACATCAGCTCGTCCAGATCTGGACCACCCCCGCGGGCCACGACCCGAGCCGCGATGCGCTGGGCCCGCTGGCTCAGGTCCCTGAGCGCCCGGGGCTCCCCCTGGAGCGCCAGGAACGCCAGCCCAAGGTCTGCGAAGGCGATGCCGCTCAGCGCTTCGCGACCCACGCTCGCCGCCTGCAGGCGCGCGCTGACGTGCTCGGCGAAAGCCTCCGAGTGAGGCTCGAGCTCGGGCCAGACCTCGAGACATCGCGCCCAGTAACCGGCGAGCTCTTGCTCGAGAGCGACGTCGCGCGCCAGCTGACGCTCAGGCTGACGGCCGAGCAGCTGGATGGCCAG
>JAGQIY010001308.1 GCA_020430865.1 Myxococcales bacterium | reverse complement strand
GCTCGTTCTTGACGCCCTCGACCTGCTTCTCGCTCTCTTGCACCCGCTGCTTGAGGCCAGGCGCCTCGGCTTCGAGCTCGGCGCGCTCCTCCTGGGAGATGCGTCGACCTTCCGCGAGCTCAGCCACGCTCTTCGCCAGAGCAGCCTCGCGCGTCAGCAGGTCGTTGTGCTCTTCATCCAGCGTCTCGCGCTCCACGCTGAGCTTGTCGAGGCGCACCCGGGCGTCGCTCACCCGCCGGGCGATGGCTTCGAGGCGCGTGGTGGCGGTCGCGGCACCGGTGCGCGCCTCTGCCAGTTCCTGACGGAAACCGGCGAGCTTCGCCTCGGCCTCGCTTTGGCCGGCGTGCAGATCGGCGAGGGCCGTATCTTCTGCCTCCGTGTCTGCCTCGCGGCTTCGCTGGGCAGTCTCCAGCTCCTCGAGCTTGGCCCAGACGTCCGCGCCTTCGCTCTGAGCGCGCAGGATGCGGTCGTCGACGTCGAGGAGCTCGGCGGCCGCCGATTTCTCTCGCTCTGCGAGGTGACCCAGGCGGTCCATCGAGCGCTGAATCTCGCCCTGCAGGGTCGTGACCTCGTTGTCGGTCTCGAAGGCGGCGCGGGACGCCTGATCGGCGCGCTGCTCGATCTGCTGAGCCTCTGCGCGGGCGGTCGCGAGCGCCTGGTCTTCTTCCTCCAAGGCGCCGCGCGTGTAGGTGACCTGCTCCTTCGAGGTCTCGAGCCCGGTGCGCTCCACGCGCTCCATCACGATCATCTCGAGCAGGCGATGCGAGGCGTCGTGGAGCATCAGCTCGTCGAGTTCCTCACGGTAACGCACGAAGCGCTCGGCCTTGGCGGCCTGACGCCGCAGCGAGGCGCGGGTGCGGTCGATCTCGTTGACGATGTCCGTGATGCGCAGCAGGTTCTGCCGCGTCAGGTCCATCTTGCGCTCAGCCTGCTTGCGACGCTGCTTGTACTTGGTGATCCCGGCTGCTTCCTCGAGGAACAGACGGCGGTCGACGGGGCGCGCGCTGACGATCTGGCCGACGCGGCCCTGCTCGATGATCGAGTAGGCCTTCGTGCCGACACCCGTGCCGAGGAAGAGGTCAGTGACGTCGCGCAGACGCACCTGGGTCTTGTTGATCAGGTACTCGGAGGTGCCGTCGCGGAACAGGCGACGAGTGATCGCGATCTCGGGGAAGTCGCGCACTTCTTCCGGTAGCGTCGCGGCGTACTCGGAGGCGGTGTTGTCGAAGGTGATCGTCACCTCGGCGAAGCCGTGGGGTCCGCGCGACTCGGAGCCGTTGAAGATCACGTCTTCCATCGCGCGGCCGCGCAGGTGCTTCGCGCTCTGCTCACCCATGCACCAGCGGATCGAGTCGACGATGTTCGACTTGCCGCAGCCGTTGGGGCCGACGATGCCAATGACGTCGTGGTCGAAGTGGATCACCGTTCGGTCGACGAACGACTTGAAGCCAGCGATCTCGATCTTCTTGATGTGCATCGATATGTCCTCGCAACGCGTGTGCGTTGCTCCCCGTGGAAATCGATCCGGGGCACCACCTCGGCGCACTCAGGATCACTCCCTTACTCGGGCTTAGCAAACGCAGAACGCCATGCAGCCTTCTGGGTCGAATGCTCGCAGAACGCCCGGAGAGCCAAGCAAGGCTCGTTCCGTGGGGTTCCGCACAGGGCCGCGGAGCGCGTTTCCGTACCGATCGATGGACTGCGGTTGTCCCTCACCCCCAAAACCAGCTTCGAAGTCGGCTCGCTCGCAGGTTGAATGGAGCAAGCCCGAGCTGTTGGGGCTGGGACTCAGTGCTTCGACCGGGGCGGTTCCGACTCCGGGAGCGCCCTGGCCACGCCACGACGCCCATCGGTGGGCACCCCGAAGTGGGTGCTCGAACCTTCGCCCGTATGTTCACCTAGCGTGATGTATGGTCATGCTAGGCACTGTACAGTCGTACACCGCCAGGACTGCGCACACAAGCAGTCTGAACAAGAGGCTAGCTCTTTTTTCGGGGGTGAGGAGCGTCGCTTGGCGAAGGCGCGCAGCTTCTCGACTTCGTTGGCCGTTCGGGTTGGCGGTTCGGGTTGACAGGGGCGACAGACCGAACAAATTACGCGCCCCGTCTCAGGCCCGATTTGGTGCTGGCTCGAACCTTCGAACCCCGCAGAGCTGCCACCCCCGAGACGCCGAGGAGTTGAAGCGCTCATGACCTACGAATACGTATGTGAAGCCTGTGGTCACCATTGGGAAGCAGACCAGAAGATGAGCGAGGCGCCGCTCAAGAAGTGCCCCAGCTGCGGTAAGCCCAAGGCAAAGCGGCAGATCTCCGGCGGCGCTGGATTCGTGCTGAAGGGCGGCGGCTGGTACGCCGATGGCTACGCTTCGAAGGGCGGCTCGGGCGGCTCGGGTGGCTCAGACAGTGGTTCTGGGGGCGGGTCCGGCGGGGACAAGGGCGGCAGCAGCGCAAAGAAGACGCAAGCCGCCTGACAGCCGGCGCTCGATGCCCCACTCGCCGTGTCTCCCGACCGAGTGGCGGACAAGCCGGTCGCTTGGCCCTAAGTTCTTGGAGTTCGCGCCGCGCAACCCCTGCTCGTGGCGGCGGACCGAGGTCAAACCATGTCGGAAGTCGAACTCAGGTTAAGAGATTTGCGCGAGCGCATCGCGGATGCGGACTCCGAGCTGCTGCGCGCGCTGGAGCAGCGACTCGCCCTCAGCCTGGAGATGCAGCCCTACCTGGAGGGCACGCAGCCGCAAGACGTGGGGCGGGAGGCCTGGGTGGACGCGCTGATCGCCCGCGGTACCAACAACAAGATCCCTGCGGAAGCGCTGCGTGCGGTTCTGCTGCAGCTGAGGGCTGAAGCCCACGCGCTCGAGAGGCCGACGGCGGTAGCCTATCTCGGGCCCGAAGGTGGGCTCGGCTACCAGGTCGCCCGTGCCCACTTCGGTCGCTCCGCTGAGTTGGTCGAGTGCCCCAGCATCGCTCGTTGCCTCGAGGAAGTGAGCCGAGGCCGGGCGGCGTTCGCGGTGTTTCCCTTCGAATCCAGCGAAGATGGGCTGTCCCAGAGCGCCCTGGACGCGCTGGCGAACAGCGAACTGACGCTCACGGCAGAGCGCCGGGTGCCCTATCGTCTGGACCTCGTGAATCAAACCGGGAACCTCGGAGACATCGAGAAGCTGTACCTGACGGCACACGCACACACGGTGTGCGAGCAGTTTCTGCAGAAGGAGCTGCCGAGAGCCACGGTGCTCGACGTGCGCTCGCCGGTGGTGGCGCTGCAGCTGGTCAGCGGCGACGCTGGCGGGGCGGCCATCGTCCCGGCGGGTTCCGAGCTGGGCGAGTACCAGGTCGTCCGCAGTAACGTCGGCGACGAGCCCGACATGCGCTATCGCTTCGGCGTGGCGACGGCGCGCCCCAGCGGCCGCTCGGGCCGGGATACGACCGCGCTGCTGTTCAGCGTCGATGACACCGCCGGGGCCCTGTTCGACGTCCTGCGGCACTTCGCCGAGCGCGGCGTGAACCTGAAGATGCTGCAGTCGCGCCCCGTCAAGGGCGAGAACTGGGACTACCTGTTCTACGTCGAGCTCAGCGGGCACGTCACCGATCGAGCGTTGGTCACCGCGATCGAGAGCGTGAAGCGCAGCACTCGCTTCCTGAAGGTGCTGGGTTCGTTTCCAAGCGAGTCCTGAGGCGCAGCACGTCCGTCGGGGTCGGTTTTTGTGCCGCTCGGCGGGGCGAGTCAGTAGGCTCGCGGCGACATGGCGAGTCTGGTTACCCCTGAGATCGAGTCCCTGACGCCCTACGAGGCAGGCAAGCCCATCGAAGAAGTCGCGCGAGAGCTTGGGCTCAGCGACATCATCAAGCTGGCGAGCAACGAGAACCCACTCGGGCCAAGCCCGAGGGCGATGCAGGCCGTGCGTGCGGCGCTCTCCGAGGGGCACCGCTACCCAGACGCAGCGGCCTTTCGTCTGCGGGAGCGCCTGGCAGCTTTCCACGGCGTGGAAATGGACGAGGTGATCCAGGGCAACGGCTCCAACGAGATCCTGGAGCTGCTGATTCGCACCTTCACCACCCGCGACGACCACGTGGTGTTCGCGGAGCCGGCGTTCGTCGTCTACAAGCTGGCGTCGCTGGCCCACGGCGTGCCGTTCACCGCGGTCCCGACCAAGGACTGGACCCACGACCTGCCGGCGATGGCCGCGGCGGTGAGACCCAACACCAAGCTGATGTTCATCGCCAACCCCAACAACCCGACGGGTACGCACGTGGGGCGCGAGGCGCTCAGCAATCTGCTCCAGGAACTCCCGCCCGAGGTCATCGTGGTGCTGGACGAGGCCTACATCCAGTACGTCTCTGCCGAGGACTACGCTGATGGTCTCACGCTGCGCGGCCTGCGTGAGCGGCTGGTGCTGACGCGGACCTTCTCCAAGATCTATGGCTTGGCGAGTCTGCGCGTAGGCTATGCGATCGGACCGAAGCCCCTGATCAACTACATGAACCGGGTGCGCGCGCCGTTCAACGTGGGATCGCTGGGTCAGGCGGCGGCGATCGCTGCGCTGGAGGACG
>JAGQIY010001307.1 GCA_020430865.1 Myxococcales bacterium | reverse complement strand
GCTGGCAGGAGACGTGGGCGTTGCGCTCTCGGAGTCGTTGACCATCGAGCGGGCGCTCACCGCGAGCTGCAGGGCGGTCGTCGAACGCCTCGGGGCCGACGCTGCCGCGATCTGGACCTTCGAGTCCGAGCGGGAGCTGGTACTCCACGCCAGCGCTGTCGCTCCAGGTTCGAGCTGGAGCGCTCCCGAGCGTCTCCACGTGAGTGAGGGACGCCTCGGCGCGGCGGCGGAGCGTCGCCGGCCGCTCGTCAATGAACGCCTGAGCCTGGCCGGGGAGACGTTCGAGTCGGCGACCGTGCTGCCGCTCGCAATCGAGGACCGAGGCGCGGGAGTGCTGCTGGTCCTGACCGAGGCCGCCTTGCCTTCGCCATCGCTCGAGGCGCTGACTTCGCTGGCGGTCCAGCTCAGCGTCTCCGTGGAGCGGTTCTGGTTGGAGGAGGGCTCGGAGCATCAGTTTCGTCTACTCGCGGAGACCATTCCGAACCTGGTCTGGACCGCCGAGCCGAATGGGGTCCACGACTACTTCAATCGTCGCTGGTATCAGTACACAGGCTATTCAGAGGACACTCCCGTGGAGCTCCAGTGGGCCGAGTCCCTGCACCCGGACCATCGTCGGAGCGCCGAGGCCGAATGGAAGGCCTGCTACCTGCGCGGGGAGCCCTTCCAGATGGAGTACCTGCGCCGGCGCAAGGACGGCGTCTACCACTGGTTCCTGGCGCGTGCGGTGGCGGTGCGCGACTCCCGCGGGCGCATCATCAAGTGGTTCGGTACGTGTACGGATATCGATGATCAGAAGCGGGCGGACGAAGAGCGAGAGCGCCTGCTCGATCAGGCGAGGGCCAGCGAGGAGCAGTTTCGCGCCGTGGTCGAGAACGTACCTGCGCTGGCCTGGTCAGCGTTGCCCGACGGATACATCGACTTCTACAACCGCCGGTTCTACGAGTACACGGGTCGGACCTTCGATGAGCTCGCGGGCTGGGGCTGGAAGGGGCTACATCACCCCGACGTGCTCGACGAAGCCGAGGCACGCTGGCGCGGTTGCCTGCGCACCGGTGAGCCCTTCGAGATGGAGTTCCCGCTCAAGGGCGCAGACGGCGAGTACCGGTGGTTCTTGACACGTGTGGCGCCGCTACGCGCCAACGACGGGCGCATCTTGCGCTGGTTCGGCACCAACACGAATATCGACGCCCAGAAGCGCCTGCAGGAGGAGCGCGACCGATTGATCGGCCAGCTGGAGCGTAAGAATCGCGAGCTGGATCAGTTTGCCTACGTCGTCAGTCATGACCTGAAGGCGCCGCTCAGAGGGATCTCGATGCTCTCGGAGTGGATCGGCGAGGAGCAGGCCGAGGGGAACTACGAGAAGATCGCCGAGCACCTCGACCTGTTGAAGAAGCGGGTCTTGCGCATGGAGAGCTTGATCAACGGCGTGCTCGACTTCAGCCGAGCGGGACGCAAGAGCCACGAGTTTCACGACGTCGACGCGCATCAGCTGGTAGCCGAGGTGTGCGAAATGGTTCCCTCGGGGAAAGGGATCGGGATCGACGTGCCGAGCGCGATCCAGCTCCGCGCCCAGCGGATCCCACTCGAGCAGGTCCTGCTGAACCTGATCAGCAACGCCGTCAAGTTCGCGGACCCAGAGTCACCCCAGGTGAGCGTCGGGGCGCGGCTGGAAGGCCGTGAGGTTCACTTCCAGGTACGAGACAACGGCCCTGGGATCGACCCGCGCCACCACGAACGGATCTGGGTGATCTTCCAGACGCTCTCGGGAGGGACCGAAGACGGTACGGGCATCGGTCTCGCGATCGTGAAGAAGCTCGTGGAGAGCGCGGGGGGACGAGTCTGGGTGGAGTCGGAGCCGGGGCATGGAGCCTGCTTCCACTTCACCTGGCCCCTGAGTCCTGGGTAGCCACCCCACCAGGCCCACCTTGCCCTCACAGCCAGTTGCACGACTTGCACAGCGACTTGCACAACCACCGCGACCGACGTGGTCGAAGTCCCAGGTCGCACCAGCGTTTTCGCGCGGATTGCCCCGGATCCTTCCAGGCTGGGTGCAGAACACGCGCTCTCGGTGTAGCTCACGCCAACTCCTGGCCTTGGCACTCAATCTGCACACCCAGCGCCGATGGCTGGACTCGTGCATTCTTTCTTTGCGGCGCGTCGCGCGCTGCTGTCGGTGGGCTTGGCGCTGGGGATCGGCGCGTCCGTGCTGGGCTGTAGCGCGGGACCAGAGCCCGGGACCAACGCAACGCCCCGAGGGACCATTCGCGGCACGTCTCCGCTGGTCGAGACGTTTCGAAGCGTCGCCGAGGAGACCGGTGTTCCGGTCGAGTACCTCGTGGGTGTCGCCTACGTGCAGACGCGGTTTTCGACCCGTCACACCGAGCCGTCGGCCTGGGGGGGGAGAGGAGTGATGCAGCTCGTCGAGCGGCGAAGTCTGAGCGATGCCGCGCGTCTGACAGGGCTCGGTGAAGACGAGCTGAGTGCCGACACCGAGGCCAACGTCCACGGAGCCGCGCGGGTGCTCTCGGAACTGAGAGACCGCCACGGTTCCTGGGAGGCGGCTCTGCAGGCCTACGGGCCCGGTGAGATCAGCCCCGAGGCCGGCTTGGAGTTCGCGCGCCGGGTGATCCGGGTGGCCGTCGATGGTGTCCGCGGCACCGACAGCGACGGGCTCAGCATCGTGTTCGACGGTGCCTACACCGGAGGCGAATCCGTGGGGCAACAAAGTTCCGAGCTCAAGCCGGACTACAGCGGGGCCAACTGGGTGGGGCCTGCGTGCAGCGGGAACTACAGCGCCTCGAGTCGGGGCGCCTCCGACATCACCGACATCGTGATCCACACCTGCCAGGGAGGCTTCTCCGGCTGCTGGGGCTGGCTCAAGAACTGCGCCTCCGGCGTCAGCGCTCACTACGTCGTGTCTTCCGGAGGCGAGGTCGTGCAGCTCGTCGAGGAGAACGACGTCGCCTACCACGATGCGTGCTTCAACACGCACTCCGTGGGCATCGAGCACGAGGGCTTCATCGACGACCCGAACAAGTGGTTCACCGACGCGATGTACTGCTCGAGTGCCAAGCTCGTGAGGTCGATCTGCGATCGCAACAACATCCCCTGTGACCGTGCTCATGTACGCGGCCACGGTGAGACCCCGGACTGCTCCGATCATACCGACCCCGGCTCGGGGTGGGACTGGGGCAAGTTCATGGAGTACGTGAAGTGCGGCTGCGGTGGTTGCTGCAACGCCGCCAGCGAGACCTGCAATGGCAAGGACGACAACTGCAATGGCGAGGTCGACGAGGGCGACGTGTGTGAGGTCGATTGGCTGCAGAACGAGCTGAGCACCTACGCGCCACCTTCGACCAGCGACGTGAACGGCGACGGCAAGGCTGACGTATGCGGCCGTGGCTACTCTGGCGTCAGGTGCCACCTCGCGCAGCAAGGCGGCTGGACCGCGACCTCGGACACGAAACCTGGCTGGGGCAACGCTCAGGGCTGGGACGACGTCAGCAACTTCGCCACCTTTCGCATGGGGGACGTGAACGGCGATGGGTTCGCCGACCTGTGCGCGCGCGCCAACGATGGCGTGCACTGCGCGCTTGGTTCGGCGGGTGGCCTGGGTGCCGGCGCCAGCGGCCGTTGGTATGGGGGCATGGCGGACGCGGGCTCCTGGAACGAGCCGAGGTTCTACACCACGATCCGCTTGGCTGACGTCAACGGCGACGGTCTGGAAGACCTGTGTGGCCGCTCGGCGACCAGCTTCGAGTGCCACCTGAGCGATGGCGAGAGCTTCTCGACTCAGTTTCCCGGGCCCGCGCTGTCGGATGAGAACGGCTGGGGCCACGCGAGGAACTACGGCACGATTCGCATGGGCGACATCAACGGGGACGGCAAGAGCGACGTGTGCGCGCGCGCCAATGCCGCCATCGCGTGCTGGCTCGCCTCGGACACGGGTTTCTCTACGGATAAAATCGCTGGTCCAGCGTGGAGCAACGATCAGGGTTGGGACAAGCTGTCTGCCTGGTCCACCATTCGCCTCGCTGACGTGAACGGTGACGGGCGAGCCGACCTGTGCGGCAAGAGCGCGAGCGCGCTCTCGTGTGCGCTGTCCAACGGCAACGGCTTCGAGCCGGAGCTCCGCGTCGCCGGCTACTCGGACGATAGTGGCTGGGGCGCGGCGCCGTACTTCTCGAGCTTGCGGGTCGGGGACGTCGACGGCGATGGGGCGCAGGACCTGTGCGTCCGCGCAAGCACCGGCGTGCGCTGCCATGTGTACCACGATGGCGCCTTCGAAGAGATCGCTGGTCCAGCATGGAACGACGACGCCGAGTGGAAGGGAAAGGCCTACTACTCGAGCTTCGCGCTGGCGGACGTCAACGGTGACGGCTTGGCCGACTGGTGCGGCCGCGGTGTGCTTGGCTGGCGCTGCGCGCTGGCGACGGGTGTGGGGTTCGACGGTGAGTGGACTCTCGACGAGTTCACCGATGAGGGCGGGTGGGATGCGCTGCAGTACCGCGCCACCGTGCTCAGCGGGGGACCGCCGTCGGAGCCAGTGACCCAGTGCGAGGCGGAGCTCTGCAACGGTCGAGACGACGATTGCGACGGAGAGGTCGACGAGGACTGCGCACCCGTCGGCTCCGGGGGCTCCGGAAGCATGAACGGGGGCGCGGGCGCTCCAGCGACCGGAGGTTCGGCTGGCGACGGTCTGCTGCACGGTGAGGGGATCGCGACACGCGACTCCGGGTGCGGTTGCCGGACCGGGACTGGCGGGAACCAGAGGTCGGGGATCTGGATCCTCGGGGCAATGATCGCCGCGTGGCTGCGTCGCCGTCGTCGCTGAACGTCACCCTCGGCGGGCCCGCAACGGCCAGCTAGAGACTACAACCGATACGCTCTCCGTCGATCGCCACTTCGTCGATCCACACGTCGAACTGAGCAGGCGTCGGATTAGTCTGATACATCCACCAACCGACCCACACCTCGTCGAACTCGGGGAGGAGATACTGAGCGCTGGAGTTGCCGCCGTGCGGCACGGAGGGGTAGGTGGCCAGCGACGGGTGCTCGACACCGTCCCAGAAGAAGTGGGTCTCGTCCCTGGTGCCGTCGTACTGCCACTCGATACACACCCACTCCTTCTCCGGAACCTCCTGCGCAGCGTCTTGG